>CALMAV010000595.1:6647-13757 GCA_937859895.1 uncultured Bryobacterales bacterium
TGCCTGAAGTGACGCTGCTCCGTTTGAATGGGGGTTAGCATCGTCGTGCGAATCGCCTTGTTGAGACACTCAAACTCGGTGGATCGATCCTGATGAGTCGCATTAGCGGAAGCAATAGGAGTTCCTAAGGCGGCGCGCTTCGCATTGCACAAACGAGCGAGCTACTTCTCCGACTCACCGATTCAACCTGCTTGGAATAAGATGGTTGCTACTAAACCCACGTAGGAGGCGCCTCATGTACCGCCTGTTCTTCCGTCACCGCGCAGCGCGCAATTGCTATGCTGCAGCGGTTGTTTTGCTACTATCCGTCGCCAGTGCATCTGCACAGACAAAGACGCTTTCGACAGATAGCCGCTTTTTCGTTCCAAAACCATCTCAAGGAGCTGTACAGCAGTTTAAGAATCTGCTGCAGCATGGGCAGTTTAGAGACGCTGCGTTAATCGGCGCTATGGAGACTGTGCCACAAGCGGTATGGCTTACTGGCGGCACCGCCTCCCAAGTAAGCGCAACGGTAGGAACAACGCTCGAAGAGGCTCGCCTGGAGCGCGCCGTGCCGGTGATGGTGCTTTATAACATTCCCGGCCGAGATTGTGGAAGCTATTCGGCAGGCGGCGCCCAAGATACGGCAACTTATGAGGCCTGGATCGATGCGGTTGCGGAGGCGATCGGGAGTCGCGAGGTTATCGTCGTGCTCGAGCCCGATTCATTAGCCAACTTACCGAGCGACTGCGGCTACGACCCAAGTCACGTGAATATCCCGCAGGCCACTGCAGATCGATTCACACAGATTCAGTACGCAATCAGCAAGCTGGAGGTTGGTGAGAAGACGCTGGTGTATCTCGACGCTGGTAACAGTCACTGGCAGGCAGTGCCGACCATAACAGCTCGCCTTGTTCAAGCCGGGATTCAATCTGCGCAAGGTTTTTTTACCAACGTATCCAACTTCAATCTCAATAACTACGAAACGAAATACGACACCTGGGTTTCCGACTGTCTGGCCTTCGGAACCGACGGGGAACAGGGCGGTTGGCGCCTGGGGAACTACTCGTACTGCGCGAGCCAATATTATTCACCGCTTGGCACGGTCAATCCCGATGACATCAGCACATGGATCTATACAGATGAATGGTTCGAGCAGAATATGGGAACGACTGTGCCAACGACGCATTTTCTGATTGACACGGGTCGTAATGGACAAGGAGTGCTCAATGCTTCGGTCTATGCGGCGTCGCCCTATAATCAGCCAGCCTCGGTCACTAAGACTCTGAGCGGCGGAAACTGGTGTAATCCTCCAGGGCGGGGACTCGGGGTGCGTCCCACTGCAAACACCGGTGTCGCGCTTTTGGATGCTTTTGTTTGGGTGAAGACGCCAGGCGAATCGGACGGGACTTGTAATGCAGCGGGCGGTGCTCGCGCCTGGAATTACCTGGACTACAGCCTGCCAGGGTGGCCGACGGATCTTGCCGGACAAGCGGTGTTCGATCCGCTTTGGGGATTGGACGACCCGATCGCAGGAGCTTGGTTCTCACAGCAGGCGCTCGACCTGGCTAAGAGAGCAAGTCCCCCTCTCCTGCGTTGATTTGAACCAGATCCTCACTTGCCAGTTCAAGCCCATGCGCTTCTTGCGAGCCAAAGGATGCCGAATTCATCTTGTAGTTGGCCTAGTTCGCGACGCGGAATAATGCCGCGTTTCGCGGGTAGGTATAGGCTTGTCGATTTTGCAAGAGTTAGCGTCAGCACGCCTTCGGCTTGGTTGATGTGTCCTTTCAGTTCGCCCAGACTTGTCTTGGCGAATGCGACCGATACCGATGCGCCCATGAAGCATCCCCATACCGTAATCAACGAGACCATTTTGAGAGTAATCATGTTGTGCCTACTACCGGCTGATCTCGGTCAATAATGGAAGCGATATCGAATTTGGGCGTAGATCTGGCGAGGATCGGCGTAGTGAGTACCTCCAAACGTAGTGCTGTTGTCCAGAAGAAAGCGCCTGTTTGCCAGGTTTAGGGCGGTTAGCGAGACAGTGAAACGCTCGGCGAATGACTTGCCTACTGCAACGTCAAACGTAGTGTGACCTGTTAAATGACCCGTGTAGTCTAACGAGCCGTCAGTGAAGCCCGACCCGTAATAGACGTTGCTACTTGCTGTAATCTGATGCGGCAAGCTGAAGTTGAATCCCGTGTGAAGTGTGTGACGCTGATCATGGTCGAGGAGAAAGTAGCCGCTCGCAGGTCCTTCGAAGTCAGTCAGGCCCCCTGAAATGGCGCCAGCTCCTTCGGCGTGTGCGTATGCATAAGCGAGATAAACTTCGCCCCGACCAAAGAGCCGCGGGGAGCGCACGCTTACTTCCCATCCATATAGTCGCGCGCGGTCGATAGTTAGAGGGAAGAATACATTAGAGTTTCCGATTGCGTTGTGATCGAAGTAGTTGTGAGCGCGCTGATGGTAGTTATTCACGTCGAACGACCAGCCGCGTAAAGGAATGGCTAAGCCGAACTGATGCTCCTGATCACGCTCTCCGTGGAGAGGGATGAACCCCAAGCCTTGCGTGACCGCAAAATTGAGTAGCGGCCCGCTGACGGTAGACAGTGGCGGCGCTTGGTAGTACCGGCCCCAGAAGCCTCGCAACACCCAGTTGAGATGTGGGATACGCACAGAGCCGCCGAGGCGGGGATCGGCAGCATTTTCTGACAACGGACCAGCAAAGTGTGTCAGGCGCGCACCCCCGGTCAGCGTGAGCCAGGGGAGTACTTTGTATTGATCTTCCACGAAGAGCGACTCCAACTGGCCGCTCGAACGATTTGTCTGCCAGACAGAATCGCCGGAACCATCGTTGGCCAGCAGCCCTACAAATTCGGAATCGTGCTGCCCGAAACCGTAAAAGCCGGCAATGAAGTTATGCCGTCGAACATTAGCTGAAAGTGTTGCCTGGGCTCCGGCATACTGTGAGTCGCGATGCTGCGTGGTGCTGATGGGCACGTCGTACGGACCGCCATCGTAGTTCGCCCGATTGAAGTGATAGAAAGGCGAGACAGTGAGTAGCGTGCCGGGAGCGAGCGTGTGAATCCATGAAAAAGTAGCGGTGGCGTCTCGCTCGCGTTCGCTATCTCGAATACCAGAGGCTTGCGCGTCGGGATCATTGGGAATTTGGTAATCATCCCTTCGCAAAGTGGTGACGAACCGGAACTGATCGGCCGGGCTTTGATTGTAGATAAGACTTGCCATGCCGCCCAGTCCCCAAGCGCGATCATGCAGAACCTCGGGGCCTGGAGTCGATAGGCCGTAGTCGCTTCGGTTGCCAGTCAGACTTGTGAAGTAAGCAAATTTGTCGGTATGGCTGCCGAAGTTGACTTGATCATTGGTCTGGTTGAATGATCCGTAAGTTGAGTAGAATTCGCCTTCACTGTTTCTTTCAAATCCATTGCGCGGAACTACATTAAAGAGCCCGTACGTGCGATCACCGTAGACCGAGGAGTACCCACCACGTTCAGCTTCCAGGTAATCGATATCTTTGGGATCAATCTGCGGACCAACATTGCTAGCTATGTTCGTGTTCGGTATGGGCACGCCGTCGATGGCCCAAGTTACTTGATGCCCGCCTCGAACGTGTAACTGATCGTGAGTTATCCAGGCGCCCGGGACATAGTCAGTAATCATGTTCATACTGTTAGACAGGTCAGCACCGGGTGTTTCGCGAATCTCTTTGCGACTGATGATCGTGGTCGGCGTCATTGCGTCGGGATTCGCGGCCAGAGCCTTGTCTTCCACGTCGATAACCTGCTTAGCAACCCCCATTGACAACTGGAAGTGCAGGATCTGAGATTCCCGGGATGAGATTACTATTTGCTCGGCAACTGATTGAAATCCTGTTTGACTGACTGTGACCTGGTACTTGCCAATAGGGACAGCAGTCATTTGAAAGGTGCCGTCTGAGCCGGTTAAGAGCGTTTGAGCGAAATGGGAACTCGTGGACTGCAAGGCTACACGGGCGTCAGGCACTGGACGGTGGTCCGGGTCATGCACAACTCCACTGACCGTGCTGAACACTACGGCTTGAACAAAGGTGGCGAACACTACGGCCAAAACAAAAAGATACAGCTGTCGCTTCATAAGCTCATCCCTTCAAAAATCGAGCAACAAAAGGCCTATCAGCAGCCCCTAGGCTACCGGCAGAGTTAGGATCTAATCAACCGAGGAAAAAGGTGAGATCTGGTGGGCCGCGCTTATATTGCGCAGAAAGAAAGTAAGTGGAGTAACTGAGAGACCACGGAGAAGACTCTGCTAACTCACTGCCCTGGAAAATGTAAGTCAGGCCGCTAAGTGCCCGGGTAAGAGGCGGTCGCGTTTCGGCGATCTTCGAATCTTTAGAGTAGGGACACTTGGCCCCGAGCACCGAGACCGAACCGGCACTGCTCTGCACTCCGGCGGCGAGTGAGCAATGGTGTTTGCCCGCTTTTTGACAGCAGGCGGGCAACGCAGAGGCCGAAGATGGGGCTAGGGGAGTTACTATCAACCATGCGACAAGAAGCGTGGAAATTATAACCGCAAAGCTTCGCCGCATCAGGTCGATTGTAACGCGAACAAACGAGGCAAGTGCCGAAGAAATAGAAGAAAATCGATCCTGGCTCAAGGCTCTTGCCGTCGCCCCGGTGTTGGGCATGCTGGCAGGCTTAGCTTGTGTGGGGGTCAGGTTCAGTCTTTCCTTTTTGCAGCGGCTGTTAACGGGACATACAGGTCAGTTAGCGGTAGTTGCGGGGCATCTGCCTCTTTGGTACAGAGTTGCTATACCTGTAGTCGGTTCGGTTATCGCCACTTACATTGCCAAGCTGTCCCAACGACATTCCGGGGGTGAAGAGTTTGCCGATTACGTGGAGGCCGTCCAATACAAGTCTGGAAACATTGCCTTTTTACCCGCACTTTGGAAGATTGTGACCTCCGCCTTCTCCATATCAAGTGGTGTAACAATCGGTCGCGAAGGGTCAATGATTCAATTTGCGACTAGCTCCGTTTCGCTATTGGGGCAGCATTGGAAGAGCCGACCCATTTCATTGAAGTCAATGGTTGCGCTAGGATCGGCCGCTGCGGTCGCCTCTGTTTATGACGCTCCGCTGGCAGGAGTTTTTTTTGCATTGGAGATCGTTCTCGGTATCAACGCTCTAAATTTGGGAGCGCTGAAGAAGGTGCCTTCTTTGCTCATCTCCTCTGTAGCAGGTTTTTTGGTGAGCACCGTTTTCCTCGGCAAGGGCCCCATATTTAAGGCCCTTGTTTCGCAACCGACTTGGAGCGACCTTTTTCCGACAATCCTGACAGCGGCCGCCATTGGAATACTAGGGCCCGTCTACTTGCATATCGTCAAGGGCGCAAATAGCTTCAAGAAGGTTCCGCTAGCAATGGTGTGGGCCGGCCTACTGGTTGGATTGCTGTCCTGTTTGCAGCCGGAAGTTTGGGGTAACGGGGACACCGCGATTCTCGAAGTTCAAACGGGCAAAGTCGCCCTTGTAGTTGCCGGTTCCATCATGCTGCTCCGTCTTGCCGCGGTTACGGCTTCGGTCGGCTCTGGCGTTGTTGGGGGCGTATTCACTCCGACCGTTTTCACTGGTAGTGTTCTTGGATTGTTGTTTGCAAGATGCATACAACTTTTTCCGTCTGCTCATCTGACGGTGGCTGCCTATCCGGTTATTGGGATTGGCTGCTTGCTTGCTGCCGTTACTCATGCTCCGTTTATGGCGGCCTTGATGACTATCGAGCTTACTGGAACACCCCACTTGCTCCCCCTAATTTTAGTGAGCTGTTTTATTTCTTGGCAGATTTCTCGTCGACTTTCAAAGCAAGCTCTTTACGCTGCTACACCAGATCCGGGCAGGAGCCCTGCGAACAAGAGTTAGAGGACAAACTGCAGGGCGGCTTACGATGTTTCGCATCAGGGTGCATAGGCAGGCGGTAAGAATCCCGTGTCAATTATTTGCGCTCGGCGTCCAATGAACACATGCATTCAGCCGTCGTGATTGGAAGTGGCCCCAACGGTTTAGCAGCGGCGATTCACCTTGCGCTTAATGGCGTTGCGGTTGAAGTGCATGAGGCTGCTGCGGAGATTGGAGGCGGTACACGCTCAGGCCACTTGACGCTGCCGGGCTTTACGCATGATCTGGGTTCAGCAATCCATCCGATGGGGATCGCATCACCGTTCTTCCGGACCTTGCCGTTGAGCGAACACGGACTGCGCTGGGTAATGCCGCCAGCAGCCTTGGCTCACCCACTCGATGGCGGACGTGCGGTGATCCTGGAACATGATCTAGAGACGACTGCTGCTTCTCTCGGACCGGATCGCGCCGCGTACACAGCGCTTTTTGAACCGCTGGTGAGGCACTGGCATACGCTGCTGGATGACGTTCTCCACCCTCAGCCTGCAATCCCAAAACACCCACTGCGGATGGCCGGCTTTGGTCTGCGCGCCTTGCAGCCGGCGGCCTTTCTTGCCCGTACGCTTTTCAAGACGGAAGAAGCACGGGCGCTGTTTGCCGGTTGCGCCGGTCACTCCTTTTTGCGTATGGAGCAGCCTATGAGTTCGGCGTTTGGGATGATCCTGGGCGGATCTGGACATGCAGTGGGCTGGCCAATGGCGCAGGGCGGTTCGCAATCCATCGCTAATGCGCTGGCGAGCTACTTCCGATCGCTGGGTGGCCGCATTCGAACAAGTGCTCCCGTGGATACGCTCGCGTCACTAGGCAGTCCTGATTTGGTGCTGTGCGATGTGACGCCGCGGCAGTTCTTGCATATAGCTCGCGAGCGCCTGCCTGCCTGGTATGAGAGTGCGCTGAGGAGGTATCGGTATGGGCCGGGGGTGTTCAAAGTGGATTGGGCACTGCGGGAGCCGATCCCGTGGCAGAACCGAGAGTGCCTGCGAGCGGGTACCGTGCATCTTGGTGGAACGCTGGAAGAGATTGCTGCCTCTGAGCGTGCCGCCTTCAGCCCTGTTCCGTCAGTGCGGCCATTCGTTTTGCTGGCGCAGCAGAGCCTGTTTGACCGGAGCCGCGCTCCTGAAGGCCAGCACACCGCCTGGGCTTACTGTCATGTCCCGAATGGCTGGACCGGTTCACGCCTCCCTGAGAT
>CALMAV010000596.1:0-750 GCA_937859895.1 uncultured Bryobacterales bacterium
GGGCTTTCCGGCTCCGACCGTGGCAGCTACTCCTTCGAATGGATTGATCCCCGTTAACACCCCTGCGCTGAAGAGCCAGTCGTACATCGTTATCCCTAAAAACTATGTCGATCCCTATGTACAGTCGTGGAACTTGACATATGAGCGCGCACTGCCAGCGCAGTTAGTAATGAGCGTCGCTTATGTGGGTAACCGGGGCGTTCATGTTCCGCTCGATTATAACCAGAATGCCGTCACCGATCCTGCTTTCATAGGTAAAGGTTCAGCGGGGCAACCATATTTTCAGCGGTACGGCATCACCTCGACAATCGACCTTCGTTACTCGCAGGTTTCTTCTAGTTACAACTCCTTACAAGTTAGTCTTAGAAGACAGTTTGTTTCCGGCCTTAGCCTAAGTACTTCCTACACTTACGGAAAAGCTTTGGCGTTTGGCGGCGAAAACGGTGAGAACGCTCCCGTCGCAGCTTACTATGTGAACTTTCGCAGGAACTACGCTCGCACGGATTTCGACCGTACTCACATCCTGACCCAAAGCGTGATTTACGAGTTACCTTTCGGCCGTGGCAGAGCGTTTTTCAAAACTGGGCCGCTGAACTTTGTCTTAGGTGGATGGCGAGCCACGGGTGTGCTGACGCTTCAGTCGGGACTGCCGCTTAACTTCGGCTGCACTTGCGCACCACTCAACACACCGGGAAACAGCCAGTCGCCCGAGTTTGTTGGGACATTTCGAAAGCTGTATGGGATCAGCAC
>CALMAV010000596.1:760-2229 GCA_937859895.1 uncultured Bryobacterales bacterium
GGTTTGACACGTCGGCCTTTGCTGATCCGACAACGCTTTTCGGCAAGCCGACTTTCGGCAACGTTGGACGTTATATTTTCTCGGGGCCCGGCTTCTTTAATCTGGATGCAGCGCTCTTCAGGGATGTCCGTTTAACTGAGCGATTTAATCTGGAATTTCGAACAGATTGGTATGGCGCAACTAATACGCCGCAGTTCAGCCTTCCCGGTCTGAATCTCGGTGATCCGACATTCGGCTTGGTGACGGCCGCAGGCGGCGCACGGACAATTGACCTTGGGTTGAAATTGAGATTCTAAGGAGGTTTGTAAGTCAATGAGACTGAAAGTGAACCGTAGAGATTTTCTGGGACAAGTCACGAAAGGCGGAGCCGTAGTAGCTGCCATAGCAGGGTCGAAGCTGGCTGGGGCGCGTGTCATTGGTGCGAATGACCGAATCCGGCTCGGCATCATCGGAGCAGGAGCACGCGGCCAGGAAGACCTGAAAAACGCCATCGCTCTTCCCAATGTCGAGTGTGTGGCAATGGCCGATGTGTACACGCGCCGGCACGATCAGGTCCGGCAGTTTGTGCCGAAGGTAGAAGCCTATACGGATTACCACAAGCTCCTCGACCGCAAAGATGTGGATGCCGTAATTGTCGCTTCACCGCTGCACTTGCATGATGTTCACTTCCTGGATGTCCTGAGCGCAGGTAAAGATCTGTATAGCGAGAAGACCATGACATGGTCCATTCCGGATGCGGTGAAGTGCCGGGACGCCGCAAAGAAGTCCAGCCAGGTAGTTCAGATTGGACTTCAGCACGAGAGTTCAGGTTCACTGGCCGATACGCGCAAATGGGTGCAGGCGGGAAAGCTTGGCAGGGTGACACAAGTAGAATCCTGGATGAGCCGCAACTCGCCTCATGGTAAAGGTCAGTGGGTGCGAGCGATCCCAGAAGATTGCAACCCGGCCCACGTCGATTGGAATCTGTTTCTCGCTAACCGGCCCAAGAAAG
Organism: uncultured Bryobacterales bacterium; assembly: GCA_937859895.1. Lineage (GTDB taxonomy): Bacteria > Acidobacteriota > Terriglobia > Bryobacterales > Bryobacteraceae > Bog-105. The sequence continues at coordinate 1,752 of CALMAV010000596.1, forward strand.
CGTTCGACGCTAACCAGTTCATTAATTGGCGGCTGTTCTGGGAGTACTCAGAAGGCAACCTCACGGAGAACATGATCCATCAGATTGCATGGATTATCACCGCTTTAAATCTCGATCTGCCGAGAGCGGCATACATGGCGGGCGGTGTGTTCTCTGAAAAAGATGGCCGGCAGGTTCCCGACACGATTGCGGTAACACTCGAGTATCCTGACCTGACTGTCCTGTGGCAATCTACGTTCAATAACAGCCAGTATGGCTTAGGCGAGCGGTTACTTGGCAGTGACGGTTCGGTTCAGCATCTGTGGGGTTCGACTGACATGGTGACCGGACGCTCCAGCGAGCAGACCCACTACTATCCGGAGAAGGTGAACCTGCCTCATGCGGATGCCGAAATTGGCCAAACACCTGGTGTGAATCACATGGCGAACTTCTTCGAGTGTATGCGTACTCGCAAGCAGCCGAATGCGCCGGTCGAGAT
>CALMAV010000597.1:0-4547 GCA_937859895.1 uncultured Bryobacterales bacterium
GGGCAGACTCTGGCGGAGACGCGGCTGGGAAAGACGCTGCGAGGGCATCGGCAGTCCATTTATCTTGCGACCAAATACGGCCGGTATGGCGTCGACGAGTTCGACTTTTCACGCAAGCGGATTCTGCGGAGCGTTGACGAATCGCTCAGCCGATTGCAGACCGACTATCTTGACCTTTTGCAGGCTCACGATATCGAGTTTGCTGACATGCGCCAGATCGCCGAGGAAGCTATTCCAACTATGCTCGAGATCAAGGCGGCTGGTAAGGCTCGGTTCATTGGCATCAGTTCCTATCAGTTGAGGATTATGGCAAAACTGGCAAGGAGTCAGCCGATTGATACTGCCCTGTCGTATTGCCGATCGAACTTGCTTGCCGATGATGCCGACCGAATGCTGGTTCCTGCGTTGCAGGCGGCGGGTGTTGGCCTCCTCAATGCTTCGCCATTGCATATGGGAATACTAACCCCGGAGGGTCCGCCAGATTGGCACCCGGCTTCTGTAGCAGTAAGGGAGGCCGGAGCAGCCGTGGTCAAACTTTGCCATGCCCACAATTTTTCACCTATGGCCGTTGCGCTTCGCCTCTGCCTCGATCATTCCTACCCTGCGAGTACATTGGTTGGCATGTCATCGCCGGAACAGGTGGAGGTGAATCTCGGAGCCTTGACCCTGCAGTTGGAACCCGACTTTATCTATCAACTGCAAAAGGCCGTAGCCCCAGTGAAGAACTGTGTCTGGCCCTCCGGCCTCCCTGAGAACGCTGATGGTGTTTACTGCGAGAACCAGGCTTTATGAAAGCTCTGCAAATTACAAGCCCCGGTCAGGTTGAAGTTGTCGAGAGGCCGTTGCCGAAGCTGGCAGGGGAGGAGTTTCTGCTTCGGGTCAACTTTGTGGGCATGTGCGGGACAGATCTCAGCAGCTATCTAGGGAAGAACCCGCTGGTGAGTTATCCGCGAGTGCTGGGTCATGAAGTATCGGCAACGGTAGTAGAAGCGCCCGGAACCGACCCGACGTTTGCCCCCGGAACGAACGTCACGGTGTCGCCCTACCTGGGTTGTGGCCGCTGCCCTGCTTGCCTGCGCAATCGTGCTAATGCCTGTCAATTCAATCAGACGCTTGGCGTACAGCGTGACGGCGCGATGACTAAGTTAATCGGCATGGGTTCAGACAAGCTCTATGCGGCTCCGGGGCTGACCGCTATAGAACTCGCACTGGTAGAACCTCTCACTATCGGGTTTCATGCGGCTCAGCGCGGGCGAATTGAGGCGGAAGATGTAGTGGCTGTATTCGGATGTGGAGGCGTTGGTGTGGGCGCTATCTTTGCGGCCGCGCAGCGTGGCGCCATGGTCATCGCAGTTGACATTGAGGACAAGAAACTGCAACTCGCCCGGGCATGCGGCGCAACTCACGCCATCCACTCAAACAACGAGCCGCTGCACGAGCGTCTCATGGAGATGACAAATGGACGCGGCCCTGACGTTGTTGTTGAGGCAATCGGGTCTGCCCCTACGTTTCGCGCCGCAGTCGAGGAGGTGGCTTTTACCGGTCGCGTGGTTTACATCGGCTATGCCAAGGATCTGGTGCCTTACGAAACTAGATTATTCGTCCAGAAAGAGCTGGACATTCTGGGTTCGCGTAACGCCATTCCCCAAGACTTCCACCGTGTGATTGCTGCTCTGCAAAAGACGCCTTTGCCGGTTGACCAAGTTGTCAGTACGGTAGTTCCTATGGAAGAGGCCGGTGAAGCACTGCGAGAGTGGAGTGCCCATCCGAGCCGGTTCCAAAAGATCCTTGTGCAGATCAACGATGCGGATTGATTCACATCAGCACTTCTGGCATTATTCGCCGGAAGAATACGGGTGGATCGATTCATCGATGGTCCGATTGCAATGCGACTATTTGCCGGAAGATCTCAAGCCTGAACTCGAAGCGCTTCGCATTGAGGGCTCTATTGCCGTACAGGCGCGACAGACTGTCGAGGAAACTCGATGGCTCCTCAGCTTGGCTGGGAGGAACAGGTGGATCCGCGGTGTCGTTGGGTGGCTGCCGCTGGCATCAGATAGTGCTCCTGAGCTGTTGGAAGAGCTTACTGAGAACGAGCTCTTGAAGGGCGTCCGGCACGTGATTCAAGACGAACGGGAAGACGACTTCATGCTCGGGGCAGCGTTCAATCGCGGCCTTGCGCTGTTGCACAAGTATCAACTCCCCTACGATCTGCTCATTCTGGAGCCCCAGCTATCGTATGCGTCAGCCTTTGTGGACCGGCACCCGAAGCAGGTGTTCATTCTGGATCACATAGCTAAGCCAAGGATCGCAGCGCAGGAGTTGCAGCCTTGGGCGGATCAGCTCCGCAAGCTTGCTGAGAGACCAAACGTGTTTTGCAAGCTGTCGGGCATGGTGACCGAGGCGCATCACGGGACTTGGCAGAAAGAGGACCTGCGGCCGTACTTCGATGCGGCATTGGAAGTATTCGGTCCGCAACGAATGATGTTCGGGTCCGATTGGCCGGTGTGCCTGCTTGCCTCCACTTACTCAAGGTGGTTCCAAGTAGTGACGGAGTGGATCTCACCGCTGACTAGTTCCGAACAGGCAGCAATTCTGGGGGGCACTGCCGCGCGGGCTTATCGTTTATAGATCATGTGGAAGAGCGGCATTCTCAATCCAGCCATCAACTCGCTACTGAGCCGTGTGCGCCATACCAACACGTTAGCCATTGCCGACCGAGGCTTTCCGTTCTGGCCCGCCCTGGAGACCGTTGATATTTCGCTAGTGGATGACATCCCGCGCGTTCTTGATGTTCTGCAGGCCCTGCGCGCAAACTTCACGGTTGGTTCCGCTTTCATGGCCGATGAGTTTCGCCAGGCGAATGGCGCCGATGTTCAGCGACAATTTGAGGCTGCGCTTGCGCCGGTCACCATCACCTTTATGCCGCACCGGCTCTTAAAGGAGCGCGTTCCAGCGGCAGTCGGCCTGATCCGCACAGGCGATACCACCCAATATGCAAATATAATCATCGAGTCTGCCTGAAAGGTGTTGCCCATTGATGAATGCAAACCTGAATACCGAAATGACGCGGGGGGCAGCTTCGGGCCACCACCCCCTGTTTCCACGGGAGCAGGTAGTGCCGTTTTTTCTGGTCACAGCACTCTTCTTCCTTTGGGGCATTCCCAGCAACCTGAACGATGTACTGATTCGTCAGTTCATGAAAGCCTTCGAGATTACGCGGTTTCAGGCCGGGCTCGTGCAGTCGGCTTTCTATATGGGCTACTTTGTCCTTTCACTACCGGCAGCGCTTTTTATGCGACGCTTCGGCTACAAAGCGGGCTTGCTGATCGGCCTGGGACTATACGGCACTGGAACGATTCTTTTCTGGCCCGCGGCGGTGACCCAAAGTTATGGCTTTTTCCTGCTTGCACTCTTTGTCATTGCTAGTGGCCTAGCGTTTCTGGAGACCGGTGCCGGGCCGTTCATTGCTCAGCTCGGCGACCCTGCCACCATGGAACGCCGGCTCAATTTCTCACAGGCTTTTAATCCGCTGGGTGCGGTGTTGGGAGTGTTGGTCGGCACGACCTTCATCTTCTCCGGCATCGAGCTCTCACCTGCGCAAGTGCGGAGCCTCAAAGCTAGCGGGCAGTACGCCACTGTCTTGGAGCACGAAACGCTCCGCGTCATCACGCCTTACCTGGTACTGGGGGCGATTGTTTTCTTCTGGGCGATCCTGATTGCCAGAACTAAGTTTCCCGTGTTGGCAGGTGAAGGTGTAGATGCGTCAAGGAGCAACAAGGCAAGCTGGCCCGCCTTATTGGGGAACAAGCGCTTTGTACAAGCGGTAATTGCCGAATTCCTATATGTTGGGGCGCAGGTGGGAACCTGGAGCTACTTTATTCAATACATTCAGGACTACACGCATCAGCCGGAGAAAGTAGCGGGTCTGTTTCTGACAGCGACCCTGGTAGCGTTCGGCGTCGGCCGGTTTTCCTCTACTTACTTTATGAAGTTCGTTCCGGCCAATTTGCTGATGGGCTGGTACTGCATCGTCAACGTTTTTCTGGTTACCATCGGCATCTTCCTTCCAGGCTGGGTGGGATTGTGGGCTCTCCTCATCACAAGCTTCTTTATGTCGTTAATGTTCCCGACAATCTTTGCGCTCGGCTTGCGTGACCTTGGGCCCAATACGAAGACGGGTGGTTCGCTGCTTGTGATGGCGGTAATTGGCGGCGCCGTTGCAACTCCCATAATGGGACTCGTGTTTGAGTGGCATCGAAGCATGGCCGAAACAATGATTGTGCCTCTCTGTTGCTACGTATTCATCGGCTACTTCTCACTAGTGACAGCCCGCGAGCAGCATCCGACAAGTCAGGCTCTACAGTAGGACATGTGAAGTTTTGGGCGGCGTTGATCTGCTTTTCTTCGCTATCGGCAGCAGCACTGTTCAGCCCTTGGAAGCCAGCCGGGCTGTCATTCAAGCACGAAAACTCACCGACTTCGCATAAGCATCTACTCGAAACGATGGGTGGCGGAGTCGCAATGCTCGACTACAACAATGCCGG
>CALMAV010000597.1:4557-5363 GCA_937859895.1 uncultured Bryobacterales bacterium
GGGCTGCTGGACCTCTTCTTTGTCAACAACGGCTTCATTGGCGACCGCATGACCGATCCACCAAACTTCCGCCGCAGTGAGCTCAGGTATTGGAACCGATTGTTTCGCCAGAACCAGGATCACTCCTTCACAGATGTAACTGAGCAGGCGGGTTTGGCGAAGGCAAGAGACGGAAATTACGGCATGGGTGTGGCTGCGGCAGACTTCGATAATGACGGCTATACAGACTTGTACCTGACCAGTTACGGCAAGAACAGTTTGTACCGCAACAATCGTGACGGCACGTTCACAGATGTGACTGCGAAAGCAGGAGTAGCTGCGGGTGGATGGTCGGCGTCGGCTGGCTTCTTCGACCTCGATAACGATGGATATCTGGATTTATTCGTGACGCGATACATGCAGTGGGACTTCGCTCACAGCAAGAGCTGCAATCGGGAAACCTACTGTCCCCCGGGAGATTTTCCTCCGGCAACCAACGTGCTGTATCGCAATCGCGGCGATGGAACTTTCGAGGATGTCAGCCAGCAGTCCGGCATCTGCGCCAAGAGAGGGCGTTCCCTGGGCGTTGCGTTCGGCGACTACGACGGCGATGGGCGAACGGATGTATTTGTCGCGAATGATGGCATGGAACAGTTTCTACTTCATAATGATGGCGCAGGGAGGTTCACCGAGCGTGGCCTGGAAAACGGCGCTGCGTTGTCCGACGATGGCAAGCCTTACTCAGGCATGGGCGTTGACTTCCGCGACTACGATAACGATGGCCGGCCGGACCTGATTGTGACGAATCTGGCGCGTCAGGTGTATGC
>CALMAV010000597.1:5373-8007 GCA_937859895.1 uncultured Bryobacterales bacterium
GGCGGCCGGATTGAGTGCGCTCTCGGCAGGCAGCTCGGGCTGGGGTGTGCGCTGGGAGGATTTCGATAATGACGGGTGGAAAGATCTGTTCGTGGCGCAAGGCCACGTGATGGACAATGTGGGGCAGATGGATGGAACGCTGCACTACCTGGAACCGCCGTTGTTTGCGCTGAACTCTCGTGGTCGCCTTAGCCGGTCGGACGCTGGGGCAGTCGCACCGATCGCTGGCCGAGGTGCAGCGTTCGGTGACCTGGACAACGACGGGAGTTTAGATGTTGTCGAAACCGTGCTGGGAGGAGAGCCGCTACTACTACGCAACGCCCGCGCGGGTGGAAATCACTGGTTGACCCTGAGTTTGCAAGGGACCCGGAGCAATCGCGATGGGTTTGGCGCAACGGTTCTAGCCAATGGTCAATGCCAGTACGTGAACTCGGCCGGCAGCTATCTATCGGCCAGTGATAAGCGGGTTCACTTCGGTTTAGGAACAGCTGCCTCTGCCACGGTAGACATCTCCTGGCCATCTGGAGTGAAGCAACATCTCACCAATGTGCGGTCTGACCAGTTTCTGACCGTTGTTGAGCCGGCAAAGTAGAGGGCATGCACCGTTGGCTTTTAGCAACCGGGTTGGCATGGCAGGCAGTCTCGCCGGAGGTGGTGGAACATGCCCGCGCGGGTCTGGCTGCACAACAGCAGGGTCACTTAGCTGACGCCATAAGCGAATTTCGAAAGGCCAGCGAGTTAGCTCCACAGTTGCCGGCTGCGTTTGTCAACCTGGGTGCGGCCTGTCTGCAGAATCACCAGTACCCTGATGCGATACCAGCCTTGAAACGTGCATTGGAGCTGAACCCGGACTTGGTGGGGGCGCACCAGATGTTGGGCTATGCATTGCTGGCGCAGGGCTATGCGGCTGAAGCTATTCCTCATCTTCAACAATCTCAAACTATGGACGCGCTCGGCATTGCGCAGTTAAAGGCGGGCAACCTTTCCGATGCGGTTGCGAGTCTGCAAGCCGCATTGAAGGCTAGGCCCGGCGATCCTGACCTGCTTTACTATCTGGGGCGTGCCGGCGGTTTGCTTTCGAAGAATGCGTTTGATGCGCTGGAATCAGGCGCTCCGAATGCGGCCCGTGCACATCAAGCTCTGGCTGAGAACTTGGCAGCGTTGAAGCGTACTGGCGAAGCGGAGAGTGAGTTTAAGCAAGCAATTGCAGCGCGTTCAGATGCCCCGGGTATTCACTTGGAACTTGGACGGCTGTACACATCTACGTCTGATTGGTCGAAAGCAGAAGAGCAATTTCGCGCCGAGTGCAAATTGCAGCCGGGCGATGCCGAAGCCGCTTACGACCTTGGTCAAACGCTTCTTCAGCAGGGTAAATTACCGGAAGCGCGCGCGGAACTACAGCGCGCACAGCAGCTTCGTCCGGATATGCCGGAAACCTTATATCTGCTTGGCAAAACGGCTTCGTTGCAAGGTGATGCAGCGGCTGCCGAACAGTCTTGGAAGACTTTGCTGGCCCAGGAGGGACAAAGCAGCTTAGCCGCTCAGGCACACTTTGGGCTGGCTACGCTCTATCGTAAGCAAGGCCGAACGGCAGAGGCTGCTCGCGAAACCGAGGAGTTTCGCAAGCTGTCTGGAAAATGAAACACCCGGGTCGCCGGAGGTAAGTCCAGCGCCCGGGCGTTGTGAGCGAATCGGTTGGGCTTAGAAGCTGGCCCTTAAAGCGAATTGCACCAGCCGTGGATTGTTGACCTGGCTAGTGATAACGCCAAACGTACCGGTTTGGCCTTGTGTCTGCCCAGGGTAGCCGAACTGAACACGGTTGAAGATGTTGAAGAACTCGGCGCGGAACTGAATGTTTGCCGGCCCTTCCTTCTGCAATGGGAAACTCTTGAAAGCTGAGAAATCCCAATTGGCAATGCCGGGGGAGCGAAGGTTCGGGTCGGTGCGGCTTTCATTACCAAAGGTAGCGACCGCAGGCCCCACAAAGCATGAGGTATTGAAGTATTCATTCAAGCGCTGCTGTATAGAACCCGACAGCGACTTGTTACAGCCCGGCACTACGTTCGGTCGCTGGCCGCCACCAAACGAATCGGAGCTGTTGGTGTTCACACCGAAGTGCAAGGGGAAGCCACTCTGCAGTGTGGTCACACCTTGGACACCCCATCCACCGATTGTTCCATTTACCAAAGCATTCGAATGATTCATGAACTTGCGGCCTTTGCCGACTGGAACGTCCAGGACGTAGCTGACGACCAGCCGGTCTGGAACGTCGAACGAGGCAAGCGACTTCTCTGCCCGGAAGTTATTCCAATCCTGCACTCCGCCAGTACCACCGGCTTCGAGCCATCCGGTGATGGTATCGGTATCGCTGATCAACTTGGCGTGGGTATACGCAACCAGAATCGAGTTTCCACCCGAGAACCGCTTTTCGGCTTTCACCTGGAGCGACTCATAAGTCGAGTTGCCGATGCCATTTCCCGCCGCATTAACTCCGGTGTATTGCGGGAAAGGACGCAGTAGCTGTCCGCGTTGAACGGTGGGTTGGGCCAAGGGTGATCCGGCCGAGTTGATGAGTCCATAATACGGATTCGGCACGCTTTCGAGCAACCTGCTGCCCAGCGAGAGGTATTGGTC
>CALMAV010000598.1:0-1558 GCA_937859895.1 uncultured Bryobacterales bacterium
AGTTCAACCGTGTGATCCGGCGTTGGGTCGCCGGCTGTCAAATAAGCAATAAACGCTTTGCGATTGCGTGAGCGGTGGCCTTCGAACAGCGAAGTAATGCGCGTTGTGGTGGTCACAGCCATACGTGTTTAGTCGGCCAGATTGGGCATGTGCTCGCGATAGATATCTATATCTTTATCACCGCGGCCAGACACATTGACAATGAAAATCGCGCCTGGTTCAGATGGTGCACGGCGCAGCGCTTCCGCAATGGCGTGAGAGGATTCGAGTGCCGGGATAATCCCTTCCAGGCGTGCCAAGCTCTTAGCCGCTTCTAGCGCATCCGCATCGCTGACCGAGACGTATTCAGCACGCTTATCGTCGTGCAGCCAGGCATGTTCAGGTCCGACAGAGGCGTAATCAAGTCCTGCCGAAACAGAGTGCGTCAGCCCGACCTGACCCTCTTCGTCCTGCAGTAGATAGCTGAATGCTCCATGTAAAACGCCAGGTGCGCCGCCTGAGAATCGCGCGGCATGGTCACCCAGTTTGTGCCCGCGACCACCTGCCTCCACTCCGATCAGCCGCACATTCCGATCATGAACGAACGGATAAAAGATACCGATGGCGTTGCTGCCTCCGCCCACACAAGCGATGATCGAATCGGGTAAGCGGCCAATCTGTTCCATTGATTGCCGCCGCGTTTCTTCACCGATGATCTTGTGGAAGTCGCGAACCATCATTGGATAGGGGTGTGCGCCTAAGGCCGAGCCAAGCAGGTAGTGCGTGGTGCCTACATTGGTGACCCAATCCCGCATTGCCTCACTGATGGCGTCTTTTAAAGTTCGGCTGCCATTAGAGACCCCGACCACATTGGCCCCCAGCAGCCGCATGCGGAAGACATTCAGCCGCTGTCGGCGCATATCTTCCTCGCCCATGTAGACGATGCACTCCATACCGAACAGCGCACAAACCGTCGCTGTGGCAACACCGTGTTGGCCGGCACCAGTCTCGGCAATGATGCGGGACTTGCCCATGCGCTTGGCAAGCAGTATTTGGCCAAGGCAGTTGTTGATTTTGTGAGCGCCGGTATGCAGCAGATCTTCGCGCTTAAGCCAGATTTGTGCGCCGCCGCAGTGTTCGGTTAAACGCTTGGCTTCGAACAGCGCAGTGGGCCTGCCGGCAAAGTTGTGTAGCAGGTCCCCCAGCTCACTCTCGAAAGCAGGATCATTACGTGCAAGCGCGTAGGCCGCCTCAAGTTCTTCCAGCGGCGACATCAGGACTTCAGGAACAAATCGGCCGCCATACGGGCCAAAGTGGCCTAACAAATCCGGCAGAGTAGGAGGAGCGTTCATACAGAGACTTCCAGTGGTAACAGTTGTTTTTGGGCAGCTAAAGCAGCGGCAATGAAGGCGGCAGTCCGTCCCGGATCTTTGCGGCCTGGCGCGGATTCCAGGCACGAACAGGCATCCACTCCCGAGGGGCGAGCGATGGCTATTGCCTGGGCAACGTTGCCGGCGTGCAGTCCACCGGCAAGTATGATCCGACCGTTCACTTGTCTCGCCAGGTGCCAGTCATACGT
>CALMAV010000598.1:1568-13137 GCA_937859895.1 uncultured Bryobacterales bacterium
CCTCGATCGAGGGCGTGTCTACTAAGTAACGTTCAATCTTTGGGTGCGGCTGCAGTTCGGAACCGGCGGCAACAGCTCGCCAGATCCGATAGCCGGAGGGCAGGGAACGGGGCATAGTGCCGTGCAACTGCAGGACGTCCAAGCCAGCTTCCTCGCCTATATTTTCCAGTTCCTCCGCAGTTGCATTGACGAACACACCCACTCGCAGGTAGTCGCCTTTGAGCCGCTCGACTAATGGGGCAGCAGCTGCGGGTGTCAGATAGCGGGCGCTCTTGCGATAGAAATTAAAGCCAAGCGCATTGGCCCCATTGTCTAGGGCATATTGTCCATCATTCGCGTCCGTTATGCCGCAAATCTTTACGGCAAACTCGCGAGTCGCAATTGCACTCATGCGTTTGAACCTAGAGCCTGCAATGAGGCTGTGGGGTCGAGCGAACGCATTAGAGTTTCGCCAACCAGAAATGCAGAAAATCCGGCGCCGCTGAGAAGTTCGATGTCTGCGGCACTGCTGATGCCGCTTTCACTCACACGAATCACATCTGAAGGCATCAAAAAGCTGAGCCGGAGAGACGTGTCCAGCGACACCTCAAAAGTTGTCAGGTCACGATTGTTGACGCCGATGATCTCAGCCCCTGAACCAACAGCCAACTGCAACTCCTCAGCATTGTGCACCTCTACCAGCGCAGCCAAACCGAACGATTTAGCCAACTCACGCAAGGTCTGTAATTCGTGCTCATCCAGTAAGGCGGCAATCAACAGAATGGCATCCGCGCCGCTTGAGACGGCTTCGAATACTTGCAGGCGATCAATGGTGAAATCCTTGCGCAGGACAGGCATCGACACGGCTGCCCGGGCCGCTTCCAGATCATGCAGCGAGCCTTGAAAATACTGCTTGTCGGTGAGGACGGAAAGGCAGGCAGCGCCGCCGTCCTCGTATGCTTTCGCTAAAAAGGCTGGGTGAAAATTTGGTTGCAGCAGGCCTTTGCTGGGCGAGGCTTTCTTAATCTCCGCAATGATGGCAGGACGGCGGGAGTGCAGTGCTTCAGCAAACGGCCGGACGGCAGCTTTGCGATCGTAAGCCTGCTGTTCCAACACGGCAGTGCGCGGGCGAAGCTCCTCCAGCTCTTGCTTCTTCGTCGCGACGATTTCGGCGAGGATGCCCGATAAAACAGACGCCATTGGGATTTGGTAGAACCCCAATCGTAACAAGCCCGACGCACGCTGAAGTCGAGCGGAGCTTACTTATGAGCTGCGGACGTAGCTATGGTCTTCACGACTGGAGTATCCAGCGCTGCCAGGCGCGCGATTAAGTCCCGAATCTGCTCGCTTTGAGACGCGAGTGTTCGCTGCTGTTTCTGGATTTCATTCAGCAGCAACGCAGGCAGTTGCTGATACTGCACGCCCTCAATCTGTCCGTCCTTGTTATGAATGACAAGCTCGGGATAGACGTTCGCTACCTCTTCGGCAATCAGGCCGAACTGGATTGGCTTCGTTCCGTCATCGAGAGCTTTTTTGTAGCGGAACTGTACGGGACGAAGTTGGTACAGCTTGTCGCTGACCGAGCCGATATCGTGGATATCTTCTTTGTAGCGACGAGAGGAGGGGGCAACACTGAGCTTGCCGGTCGTCGCATCGACGTAGACAGCGGACCCAGAGGATTGATTGTAAGGTAGACCTGGAAAAGAAATTGTCTGGTATACCGTCTGCTTGTTGGAGTTAAAAAAAATATCGAAGTTTTCTCCGATTCGGATTGTATTCTGATCCCCATCTTTTCCCAGACTGCCGAGATAGATGTTGTTGTTGCCCAAGACTAAGTTGCTTCCGGCGTTGTAACCAACCGCAATGTTACTGATACCCGCTGTGCTGTTTGCGAGAGCGCTGCTACCGATTGCAGTATTACGACTCCCAGTGTTCTTTTCCAGGACGGAGACTCCCAATCCTGTGTTATCAGTACCCGATGCGTCCCTTAATGCAGAAAGTCCCACCGCTGTATTGTTTCCGCCTGAAGCGCTATTAGCCATAGCTGCCGCGCCGACGGCGGTACTACTGTTGCCAGATTCGTTGCTCGCCAGCGCGCCAGACCCAACTGCTGTATTGTTATTTCCTGTCGAGTTTACAGCGAGTGCGTGATAGCCCAAGGCCGCGTTCTGAGCACCGGTGCTAGAAGCTCCATCCCCCACCGCCGTACTCTGAAACCCCTTAGCACTCTGCGAAACGACTGTGGGAAAAGGCGGGATCGTCACCGGAGGCGGAACTACCGGCATCTGCAAGTTCTTGTAGTACCCATTAATATCAACAATCAGATCCGTATCGCCGCTTGCAAATACCGATATTGCTCCGCCTGCGCCGGCCGGCACAATTGCCGCGTTCGCAAGCACATATCCCTGAAATGAGTTGAGCGTTGAAGCATTTGGCTGCGGCTGCCCCGCCGGCCAGACCGTAATGAAGTAAAGTGTTCCGCGCGGTATTACCGTCACATTTAGCGAATAAGCGACTGCCCCCGATGGGATCTGACACGAGCTGCTCGGAATCGGTACGTTGCGTGTACTTGAACCGCTAATGAACGGACCACCGAGCGGGCCATTCGGGTTGCGCGTATCCATCACGCGGCAGGGCGTAACGGTCACCAAAGTCGAAAAGGTCTGCGCAGGCAGGGCCCTTCCCATTAAGAGGAACAGCAGAATTGCAGCTGGTGTGAGAACTCGAGGGAAAGGCATAGGGCGTCCTACAAAGGCGTGGTTCGGCCAACCGCGTTTTCTCACGACAACCCGTGTGCACCAGAGCCGAGAGCCGGCGTGTCACGCTAGGAAATACCCTAAGCGCTCGAAAGCAGTCCTACATGTCATCTGTTCTCAACCCATACCACGCATTCCTAGGCAATCAGAGTCCGATAACCGTGATAGAAGCGTCTCCCCAAAAGCTGCGAGAGCTGGCTTCGGAGCTGCCCAACGGCCAGATAGATCGCACATACGCGCCCGGCAAGTGGTCGGCCCGGCAGATTATCTGCCACCTGGCTGATGCAGAGATTGCCTTTGCTTTTCGGCTGCGCCAAGCCGTTGCCGAAACCGACCATGTGATCCAACCATATGATCAGGATGCCTGGGCCATGAACTATGGCAGCTGCGATCCGGTGGCTGCGCTCAACGTTTTCTGTGCGCTCCGCGACTCGAACGTGGCATTCATCACTGCGCAGTCTCCCGAGACGATGAACAAAGCGCTGAGCCACCCCGAGCGCGGCCCGATGACTTTTCAAACAGTGGTAGAAACCATGGCCGGCCACGACCTGAACCACCTGCGGCAACTGGAGGCCATTGCTCGCCAGGACTGAAACAAAAGCCCCGGAGAAGGTGTGGCCTGAAGTAAGGCATGTTCTGGCGCTGTCAATACCGGTGGCGCTGGCCGAACTGGGTTGGATCGCGATGAATGTCGTTGACACCATCATGATCGCCCCTCTTGGTCCAGTTGCGATTGGAGCAATTGCCATTGGCGGCTCGGCGTTCTACGTTTTTGGGATTTTCGGACTCGGGCTCATGCTGGGCCTAGACACACTGGTGTCGCACGCGCATGGAGCCGGTGATCGCGAGGATGCCCGCCATTCGCTGTCGCAGGGCGTCTATCTGGCCCTGTTCCTGACGCCAATCCTGATGGCGGTATTTTACCTGCTGCCGCCCTTGTTCCCACGTTTCGGTATCGAACAGGATGTCAGCAGACAGGCTTCTATATTCCTGAAGACCCTAAGCTGGAGCACCCTGCCGCTTCTGCTTTATTGCTGCCTGCGACGCTACCTGCAGGCAACGGGCCATGCTCGACCAGTGATGGTGGTGTTAATTACTGCCAACCTCATCAACTGGTTCTGCAACTGGATCCTTATCCAGGGGCGCCTCGGCTTTCCTGGGCTCGGCGTGCAAGGCTCAGCGCTTTCCACTACCTTGGCTCGTTTATATATGGCAGCTCTGTTAGCCGTTTGCATTTGGTACTTCGAACGGAAACGGGGCCCAGCGCGCCGGCAGTTCCTTCGTCGCCTCGACACCCGCAGGCTCTGGACGCTCCTCCGCATCGGTACACCAGCAGCGACCCAGATTTTCTTTGAGGTTGGTGCGTTTGGCGCGGCAGCTTTTCTCGCCGGCCGATTATCCCCTACCGCTTTAGCCGCACACCAGATTGCCATCAACATCGCCTCGGTCAGCTACATGATCCCGCTCGGTATCTCTTCGGCAGCCGCGGTGACAGTAGGACACGCGTTCGGCTTGGGTGCTCCTCTCCTCGCAAGATGGCACGGCTTCATCGCCATTGCGATTGCGGCGACCTATGCCGTCGGTGCAGCGTTGGTTTTCGGCTTACTGCCTTACCAACTATTACGGCTCTATACGACCGATGGAGCGATCCTCGAAACGGGTAAAAGACTTCTGCTAATCGCGGCCATCTTTCAGTTGTTCGATGGCGTGCAAGCGGTCACCACTGGCGCTCTGCGCGGACTAGGGAATACCCGCGTTGCCATGCTCGCCAACCTTGGCGGCTACTGGCTGCTTGGTCTGCCTGCAGGCTGGGTTCTATGTTTTGTATACGGGCAGGGCATTGAAGGTATCTGGTATGGCCTTACCTTTGCACTGGTGCTGATTTCGCTGGTGCAGCTGTTCTACTGGCAGCGGCTTTCGCGTCCCGCCGCTGCCTTTGGGTCGTCATCTCTGGACCGCTAGTCTTTCGCCTGAACTTTATCCGTCGAAAACGCGATCCCTTTCTGCGCCTCAAGCTCTGCCAGCCGCTTCTGCAACGCTCCCCTGACCAGCGTGTAGGTGTCGCTGCCCAGTGGCAATCGTAGCGGAGCAGGGCTCACGTCAACCGAATCGATCATCGCTTGCGCCGCTTTGCTCGCATCGCCCGGGACTGGGAACGAATGGCCCACGAATGCACGCCGCACATCTCCGACCGGTGTATTCTCATAGACTTCCATGACCGGAGGACGGATCATTCCTTCGGCGAAGTTTGTTCCGTTCGCGCCCGGCTCGGCAATCGTAAACTCAATACCAAACGGGGCTACCTCCTGCGCAACCGACTCCACGAAACCTTCGATGCCCCACTTGGTCGCATGGTAAAGGCTGAAGCTTGGAAACGCATACTGGCCACCCGTTGACGAAACCTGCAAGACGCGTCCACCACCTTGCGCTCGGAGATGTGGCAGCGCGGCGCGAATCACCTGGATCGACCCAATCAGGTTGGTGTCCACCTGATGGCGGATCTGATCGTCTGTAACCTCTTCCGCAGCGCCAAACAGCCCATAGCCCGCGTTGTTGATGACTACATCGATGCGTCCCAGATCGGCAAAGGCCGAGTCCACTGCCGTCCGAATCGCGCCAATGTCGGTTAGATCCAGATATGTGAGCCAAAGCCGCTCGCCGAACTTCTTCCTCGGATCATCAAGCTGTTCCAGCTTCCGTGCTGTGCCTGCTACCCGGTCGCCTCGCTCTAGAAGCTTTTCTGTCATGCTGCGGCCGAACCCGCTGTTGACTCCCGTAATAAACCACGTCCGTTGCGGCATAGTAGTTAACCTTTCCATCCATTCTGTTCTCGACCGTTGAGGTTCGAATCAAACGAATCCCACTCGTCCAGCCGTTTCTCCTTGGATGCTTGTCTGCCCAAGACGCATCATAGGCCAGAGTCCAAAGTTCTTGCTCCGGCGTCCAACCGACTGTGGAACCTCTATCCGACGTACTGGCCCTGCTGAAGCCTCAGACCTATGTCTCCGCCGGACTGAACGCGGGAGGAGCATGGGCCCTGCAATATCCCGCTTACAGTGGCATCAAGTTCAACGCCGTCACGCAAGGCAGCTGCTGGGTCGCGGTGGAGGGCGAAGGCGAGCCTCATAAGCTTGAGCAAGGCGACTGCTTCCTCCTCACCAGCGGGCGTCCCTTTACTCTCCTCAGCGACCTGGACGTACTCCCCATGCCTGCCGGACCGCTCTATGCGGGCGTGTGCGAGGGAGTTGCCTGCTGCAATAACGGCGGAGACTTCTTCCTTGTCGGCGCCCGCTTTTTGTTCTCCGGCGCACACGCCAAAGCTTTGCTCGGAAGTCTCCGAAGCATCACAGAAATGACCGCGAAGAAGCGCAGAGTTAATAAGTTTTAGCGACAGTGCGATATCGCTGTAGGCAGACAGAGCTAGCGTGAAACGGTTTGTCCGGAGTGAACGAACGTAGCGTTTCCTCCCATCTGGTCTTCTACGGCTTGCACTGCCTCGAAAATCAACTCGGGCCGATCCACCATGATGTAGTGTCCGCTCCGCAGTGCAATGATCCTCCCTCCTCGCGAAGAGAGTTTTTTCAGCCCTTCCTGGATTTCGTCCCATGTCGGATTTCCCCCTCCTTGCTTAGGGCCTGAACCAGTTGGGTCAGGATCGCGCGATAGCACCACGAGAGGTATCGAACCGCAACACGACAGCTTCGCAACTTCTTTCGCCCCTGGTTCGAATCGTCCCACTCTGCAAGCCAACTATTTATGAAGAACGGGCGACAGTGTTCCGCCCTTGCTAGACCGTTAACGGCGGGAATGCGCTGCATTGTATTTGGGTTGCAGTAATCGTCGGTGAGTTTTGCAAGGCCGGTGGCCACCTTAAAAAAAAGCCATGGCGCCTCTCGATGACGTTCGGCGATCAAGGCTTTTCGCGGCTCAGGGCTGGAGGAGGCAAATGCTTCAGGGCTGGATGCGTCCACAAATACGAGACGTACCTGCGAACCGGTTAAGTAATCCCGCGGAAGATGTCTTCTACGGGCAGAATATCCGGGCGTAGCCCCCAGGCCAATCGGAAAGCTTCACAGTTGAAAGTGCGCTGTCCGTTCGGATCATCGAAAAACAGCTTCTTAAGTCCGGGGAATTGGGTGGCGTGAGCCTGAAAGGCAGCCGCCTTTTGGTCGGCCCACTGTGTTGTATCGATTAAGAAATCAAATCCGGCTTGCTCCCGAATGTCCACCTCTGGTGTCAGCTTAAAGATCATGGTGGGAGGCGTCCACAGAAGCCGCTGCACCTGATGCGCTTCCCCGGCGCCAGGGAACCAGCGAGCATCCGATGCAGCCGCAATCGCGTCCGAAGCATAGCGGCTAATCGCTATGTGGTCCGGGTGCTGGTTGGCTCCGTACGGATCGAACGTAATCACCACCTGGGGACGCGTTCGACGAATGGCGTGTACCAACTGCTCACGGATTTGCAAAAGCGGCGCATCCGATAACTGCTTATCCACATAGTTCAGCAGTTCGACATCCGATACTCCAAGGGCACGCATTGCCGCATGCAGTTCCCGTTCACGAACTTGGGGCAGCTCTTCTTTTGAGCAGAGATCACCAGTCTTTCCCAACTGCCCCCGTGTTGCGCACACAATGCTGACGGCTGCTCCCTCGCTGACGTACTTGGCAAAACTTCCGGCCGCGAAGAACGTCTCATCGTCCGGATGCGCACCAATGAATAAGAGCCGCTTCACTTCCTCAGCATAAGGCAAAAAGTGCTCAACTTTGCCTCTCGCATCCGCGATAAGACGGAGTGAGCACTTTGCAAGGTACCTGGGAGGTCGCAGCCCAGAAACCTCCGCAGCCATCGACCAAAGAGCCCGCTGCCCGACTCAGTCACGTAGTAGCAGCGCTCTCACAGGCTCTTGACCTCTCAACAGGGCAGCCAATCGGGCACTCCGTTCGCGCCTGTCTCATCGGTATGCGCATTGCCGAAGAAATTGGCGCTCCTGAGCAGATTCGCAACGATTTGTTTTACGCCCTACTGCTGAAGGATTGTGGCTGCAGCAGCAACGCTTCCAAAACGTTTCATGCTCTCCAGTCAGATGACATAAAAGCGAAAGGCAATGTTAAAACGACAGACTGGACCAGTACGAATTTGGGTTCGATTCGTTATGCGCTGGCCCATGTCGCGACCGGCAAGCCGCTGCTCCAACGCACGCGCGCAATCCTTCAGTTGGCGGTCAAGCAGAAGACCCACGCCAAAGAAGTGACGCAACTTCGCTGCGAGCGTGGCGCAACGCTGGCCCGACTCATGGGCCTCTCCGAAAACACTGCCACCGGCGTGCGCAATCTGGACGAACACTGGGACGGAAGTGGGCTTCCCGAAGGCTTCATCCGAAATGAGATTCCTTTACTATCCCGAGTCATGCTGCTGGCCCAGACCTTGGAAGTCTTCTTCTCGGCACAAGGTCAAGGTGCCGCTATGGATGTTTCAACTCGTCGCAAGGGAAAGTGGTTTGATCCGGACCTGGTGAAAGCGGTCAACTCTCTACATCGTCGGAATGCGCTTTGGGCCGACATCTCAAGCGTAACGGCAATGGAGAACTGTCTCGCAACCGAGCCGCACCAGCGGGTAATGAATAAGGACGACAGCAGCCTTGACCGCATCTGCAACGCCTTCTCACAGATAGTGGACGCCAAGTCGCCCTTTACGTATAACCATTCTTTGGGAGTAGCCAATGCCGCTGTTGCCACGGCCCGGACCCTTGGTTTATCACGCGAGCGCGTGTTGTTTATTCGTCATGCCGCCTTGTTGCACGACTTAGGCAAGCTCAGCGTTCCCAATACAATCCTCGAGAAGAACGGAAAGCTGGACAATGCCGAGTGGCAGATCATGCGCCAGCACCCTTACTACACCCACAAAGTTTTATCGGGCATACCCGGCTTTGAAGGCTTATGTGAGGTGGCTGCTTCTCATCATGAAAAGCTGGACGGCTCCGGTTACTTCCGCGGCTTGGATGCCTCGAGACTTTCGGTGGAATCTCGCATCCTGGCCGTTGCCGATGTCTTCGACGCTCTTGCGTCGGCGCGTCCATACCGAGACGCCTTACCTCGTGAGCGCGTGTTCGAAATTCTCTGGAAAGATGCGCCACACGCCTTGGATGCTAACTGCGTCAAGGCTCTGGAAGAGTCCGGAACTGAATCCAACCAGTCGTTCATCAACCTGGAGAACCTAAACCAGCAACTGAGCTCTTTTTCCTTCTATTGAACTTATGCTGAATGGACTTTCTTTTGGATCATTCGTGATATTCGGTCTGTGCTGCTCGGCTGCATACGGGCAGGACTTCTTCAATGCCGGTGTATCCGCCCGTACTGCCGCCCATGCTGGGACCTACTCTCCCGAGTACGCCAACGTTGTCGATTAGTTGGCCTTAAACCCCGCCGGGCTCTCCGCGCTGAGCCGCCCTACCGCCAACCTCGGTGGGAGCGCGTTTCTTGCTTCGGGTTCGTTTAGTAATTCGACTAACTCCAGGTCACCCATGCGATTGGACGGGGGAGCCATCCCGTTTGGCGCCTTCGGCGCACCGCTTGGCCATAGCCGCTGGACGCTTGCGGCCGGTTTCACCCCCGACCTGCTCTCGGCGTCGAAGTGGCGCTTTCAGGATGCCCCCGGAGTAGCAGGCGCCAGCTACGGCCCCCAACGGGAGCAGTCACAGATCGTAGCCCTACGCAGCTCAGCCGGCTTGGCTTACCGATTCTCGCCGCGACTAGCCGCCGGGGTCAGCGTGGGCGCCATTTACAATTCCAATACTCTTGTGATGCCGTACGTCTTCCAAAGCCACCCTGCCTTGGCCGGTTTAAAAACGCTGCTCAATCTTCATACGACGGGAGTAGGCTGGAACACCAGCTTCGGTGTTGTGGCGCAACCGACGCATCGGCTTCAGCTAAATGCCGCGTACCGGACTCGGTCAGCCATTACCAGTAGTGGCGCTGCGTCCGGCAATATGGGTGCGCAGTTCTCAGCTCTCGGCATTCCGTTCCGGCCTGACTTTCGGTACGCAGCCCAAGTGCGTGTGGAACTGCCGCAGTCTGCTCTTGTCGGTGCGTCCTGGCAACAAAGTCGTACTCTCCGCGTGGACGTGCAGTCAACTTGGGTCAATTGGAAAAACAGCTTTCAGTCGCTGCCGGTGAGTTTGACTCGCGGCACCAACACCGAGATCAACAGCTTTCTTGCTTCCAGCAACTTGAACGACACGATTCCATTGCGCTGGAAAGATCAGTACTCGTTCCGTGCAGCCGCTGACAGGACGGTAACCGAGTCCCTCAGCCTTAGTGCAGGATTCAGTCACTCAAACAATCCGGTGCCGGCGTCTACACTCTCGCCCTTAACAGCCGCTATTATGCAGAACGGTTTAGCTGCGGGGCTCAGCTATCGGCGTGATCGCGCTCGCTTCGATTTTGCTTACCAGGTGAATTTGCCCAGCCATGAGAATGTGGGAACAAGCAGCCTTCTCTCCGGTGAGTTTAGCGGGAGTCGCACGCAAATCATGACTCAGGCAATCACGCTCAGCGCCACCTTCGGCCTTTGATAGTAGAGTTATGATCAACATTGCATTATCAAACATGGCAAGCCAAATTTGTTTTACTTTCGACATGCCTCTTGCTTTGGAGCTGTAGTGGCTCTCGTGCACCTGTTTCGTCCGGACAGCGTAGGGGCGCAAATACACCGGTCTCGACTCGTTCACTTCCTGATGCAACGTTAACGCCGGGTGCCACGCTGGAGGTCACCGAAGGGGACATCTGCACTCCAGGCTATACGGAGAAGGTGCGCGATGTTCCCGATTCAGTCAGGCATCGTGCCTTCGATGAGTATCGTATCGAGTACGTGCCGCGCGCCTACGAGTTGGATCATTTGATCTCACTCGAGCTCGGCGGGTCCAACAGTCTCAAGAATCTGTGGCCGGAACCATACGGCATACTTTGGAATGCTCGTGTCAAAGATGCGCTGGAGAATCGCCTGCACCGGGAAGTGTGCGAAGGACGGCTGAGCCTCACAGATGCCCAGAAGCAGATTGCTACAAACTGGATTGCCGCTTACCAGAAACACTTTCATTCTCCTGTGCCAATAACAGCGCAGCGGCGAGCTCAACGTGAAGAGAGAGAACGCAATGGCTACTAATCAGAAGCTGACGAATGTGATTAAAGGGCGCGTGATAGCGAGCGTAGGCCAGACAGACGAAGAACTGACCATTCAGTTTCAGGATGGCTCAATCATTCACATCAAACTAGCCGAGCCAACCTCCAGCGTGATGGTACGGGACGCGCAGAACAAGATGGAGTACGCCGACTAGCTGCCGCTTATTAAGTCGACTTAGCATTTCTCGGTATCCGCACCGACAACGCAAGAACTCCCGCGGCAATCGTAGAAACAGCCAGTACGGCTGTCCCTGCCCGGAAGCTACCTGTTCGCTCTCGCAAATAGCCAAAGTAGTACGGCCCGGCGAAGCCACCCAAATTGCCGACTGAGTTGATAGTGCCAATCGCTACAGCCGCAGCAGCCTGACCCAGGTAGGCACTGGGCCAGGTCCAAAAGGCGGGCAGGTACGCCTGCAGAGTAAACCCAGCAAGGCAAAGCAGGCACAAAGTAATGATCAGGTGATTTGCCCCGGCCAAACTGACCAGCGCCAATGCTACTCCGTTGATCAGCATGGGAAGTGCAGTATGCCAGCGCTGCTCCTGGTGCCGATAGGCGGAGAAGCCGAACAGCAAGATTCCACCAACTCCGAACAGGTAAGGCAGGCTCATAGCCGTTGTACGCCAATTGATCGCAAGCCCACCGAGCGACTCCACAAT
>CALMAV010000598.1:13147-15896 GCA_937859895.1 uncultured Bryobacterales bacterium
AGGAAAAAGACAAAGCCCTGGTTGGAAGCAACAATCAGGAAGTAGACAAGCACCAGCAGGAGCGTTTGCGGGTTGCGAAGAGCAGCCGAGATGCTGACGCGTCCGGCAGCCACCTTCTCTTCTTGCTCGCGAGCGAGTTCAGCGGTCAGCCACGCCCGCTCATCGTCCCGTAGCCAGCGCGCATCGGCAGGACGATCAGTCAAGTAGAACAGCGTCACAATCCCGAGCACCACTGATGGCAGACCTTCCAATATAAAAATCCAACGCCATCCAGCCAAGCCGCCCCAATGAACCGAATGCATGATCCAGCTCGAAAGCGGCACCGCGACTAGTAACGACAGCGGTTGTGTCACCATGAACACGGCTTTGGCGCGCGTCCGGTCGGCTAAGCGAAACCAATGTGAGAAGTAGACAATGACGCCGGGAAAGAAGCCTGCCTCAGCGGCTCCCAGCAATAAACGCATTCCATAGAACTGGTTTTTTGGAGATATGGAGCCGAAGAGCGCAGTGCCTAAGAACCCCGTTGCCCCTGCGATCAGGCCCCAGGTCACCATGATTCGCGCAATCCATTTGCGCGCGCTCCAGCGCTCAACAATCAGCGTCCCGGGAATCTCAAGAAACAAATATCCAAGAAAGAAGATACCCGCCCCGAACCCGATTACCAAGTCATTGAAATGCAGTTCACCCTGCATCTGCAACTTGGCCACGCTGACATTCGCCCGGTCTACATAGGCCAGAAGGTAGACCAGCATCAAATAAGGGATGAGGCGAATCGATACTCGCCGCTGGGTGCGGGCAGCTACCTCGGAGTTGCTATCCATGCTCGATTCACTAAGCTACACGATGGGTGTTGCTCAGCGTTTATCGGTGGCTATAGTCTTAAGTTCATGGGCCGCAGATGAACGCCGATGAACACGAATGGATTCAATCTCCACCAAGGTTCAACGTGGTCATCGCTTCTTGTGAGTCCAAGGTTCCGTATCGCCGGCGATAAAGCCGAATCCCTGCATAGACTATGCCTGACGCCAAGGCGAGCAAACTGAGCAGGACGCTGATGTACAGGATGTCAACCAGCAACCGATACAGAGGCTTAATGGGACCTGGCGGAGGAACGTCGTTCCAAGTGATCTTCGCTTCATACTGGATGCGGCTCAGCAACGTCTCCGCCTCTTGAGCAGCAGCCTCCCCATACACTACCGCGACCAGTACGCCCGACCGTTTGACATGGGGACCGACCGTGGATTTGAAATTAGCAGTATGCTGCCGGGCCATCTCAGGCGTAGGGTAATCAAAAACAGCCAGGCTTGCGGGAGCCGTTCCCTTGCCAACCTCATAGCGAGCTACCTGTGCCTCTGCCCCTTCCTCGAAGCCTGCTTTGGCAGCCGCTAGTTCCGGGGCAAACGCCTTCAGCGATGCCGATCCCAACAGATACCGACCGGAAGCGGGCACCCGCCCACTCTCCGGCAAAAAAGTCAGAATAGGCGGCAGGCTGGAACTATGTTTGTTCGGCAGGCTATCCAATGTTGCTTTGACTTCCGCCGAAGTCGGAGCACCAGGTTCGAAAGTCAGAACATAGTTGGCTTCGCTAATAACGGTTCGAGCCTTGTCCTTTGTGCAGAAAGCTGCAAGCGTGCAAGGACGACCGTCAGGCGAACGCAGCCACTCCCAGGCTGCCAAAGCCCCGGTCAGATCCTTCATTCGATAGGCTGTTATCGTCTGCTTATCGGAATGGACGATGTTCCTGTTTACAAGGCCGTACTCAGCCCAGAGAGCAGCATCGTTGATCTCCGCTGCCCCGAGAGAGACGGCGCCAATTCCGCTAACGAGGAAGGCTAGCTTCCGACTCCACAACATTTTTTATACTTCTTTCCACTGCCGCACGGGCAAGCATCATTCCGCCCGACCTTCGCCCCTTTGGACACCAACGGCGGCTGCGAAGTTCCATTTGATCCCGCCAGATGCAATCCGGCCAGCTCCCGATCCTTCTTCTTTTGGATGTTCCGCGTCAGGTCCAGGACGGACTTATGCGCTTCTTGCTGCGCCTGCAAGCGACGCTGCTCATCTTGCGCTGCTATGGCCGCCGCATGCTTTTCCGCCAAGTATCGACTCGCTGCTTCCTCAGCGCTCTCGTCACCTTCCTCCTCTTCTTCGTCGTCGTCCTCCGGATACCGCAGTTGCTCTCCACTTGGACCGCCTACATCGATTCGCATTGGAGCCTCACCCGAAGGTCCGCCGCCGATGTCAATCCGCATGAAGAAAAGAAATTTGATCGTCTCGTCTTCGATACGGTCCATCATGTCCTGGAACATGGCGAACGATTCCTTTTTATATTCGATCAGCGGATCTTTCTGCCCGTACCCGCGAAGGCCAATGCCTTCCTTCAAGTGGTCCATGGACAGCAAGTGGTCCTTCCATTGGTTGTCGACCACGTTCAGCATGATGATGCGCTCGGCTTGCCGCAAATTGTCCGGCCCGATCATCTGTTCCTTCTCGTTATAGCGCTCGAGAAGCATGTCGTTGACCTTGTTTTCGAGTTCTGCAGGAGCCAGATTCTGGATCTCATCCAACTCCAGTTGAACGCCGAACTGGTTTAAGATGGCCGTTTGCAGCCCGGGCAGATCGTACTGGTCGGGCCGCACATTTGCCGGACAGAACTGGTCAATAAATGTTGCCGATATACCGTGGATGATCTCGACAATGTGCTCTTTCTGGTTTGTTCCCTCCAGCAGGCGACGGCGCATCGTATAAA
>CALMAV010000599.1:0-1250 GCA_937859895.1 uncultured Bryobacterales bacterium
GTCAGTGGCCAGGTACGAACGCCGGCCGGTGTCGGCGATATTGTGGTGAAGACCACCACATCGGGCACTCCAGTCCGCGTCAAAGATTTTGCCAGCGTGAAGCCCTCGGTGCGGCCGGTCTACACCGCTGTGACGGCTAATGGCAAGCCCGCTGTTCTGCTGAATGTCTATCGCCAGCCAGACAGCAATACGGTTTCAGTTGCCGATTCAATTCACACCAGACTCGAGGATCTGCGCCGCACTCTGCCCACCGGCGTACATATCCAGGCGTTCTACGATCAGTCTGAAATTGTGAATGAATCCATCCAGAGTGTTCGTGATGCAATCCTGATTGGTCTCGTTCTAGCCGCGGTAATTCTTGTCCTGTTTTTGCGTGACTGGGGCACATCGGTTGTCGCAGGGCTGGTGATTCCCGTAACCATCGCGGTCACCTTCATTGCTTTGCGAATGATTGGCCAGAGCTTCAACTTGATGACTCTGGGTGGCCTTGCTGCTGCAGTAGGCCTGGTAATTGACGATGCCATCGTGGTGGTGGAAAACATTGTCCTGCACCGCGAGGCGGGACAGGGTCGGTCAGAAGCGATTCGTAGCGCGATAGCTGAGATCCGCTCGCCTCTTATCGGTTCCACTATCACCCCCATCGTTGTGTTTCTGCCGTTGATCACCATCACGGGAGTTACCGGCACATTCTTTCAGGCGCTTGCCATCACTGTTGGGTTCGCCCTGCTTACTTCGCTGGTGCTGGCTTTGACCTGGACGCCCGCGTTGAGCCACCTCCTGCTTCGTTCACCAAGGGGCATGTCAACCGGGCATTCTGCAACGGAACACAATATCTCTCCCACCAGCCTCACCGGCCGTCTCATACGCCTTTACGAACGTGCCATCAACCTGATACTTGCCCGTCCCGTAGTCCTGGTGATTAGCAGCATCGTCCTGGTGGTTGTGTCCTTTTTCAGCTATCGATCACTTGGGTCGGATCTGCTTCCGGCAATGGACGAAGGCGGTTTCATTCTTGATTACTTGATGCCGGCAGGGTCATCTCTCACCGACACAAACAAAGTACTGATCGGAGTCGAAGGCATCATCCACGCCATCCCGGAGGTGGAGAGCACATCGCGCCGGACCGGCCTGCAACTTGGATTAGCTGCCGTCACCGAGGCTAACAGTGGTGATTTCTCGGTGAAGTTGAAAGGAAAGCGGAGCCGGGGCGTTGAAGACATCATCTCTGATGTTCGCTCTAAGGTAAACGA
>CALMAV010000599.1:1260-8966 GCA_937859895.1 uncultured Bryobacterales bacterium
GGTAAACGAACGCTATCCGCAATTGGATACCGACTTCGTGCAAACGCTTCAGGACATGATTGGCGATCTCACTAGTGCTCCGGAGCCTGTGCAGATCAAGCTGTTCTCCCCGAACATAGATCTGCTGAGAGCCTGGGCTCCTCGGGTGGGCGACACAATCAAGAAGATCGACGGCGTTAAGGATGTAAAGAACGGCATCGAGAACACCATCAGTGGCCCGTCTTTTACGTTCAAGATCGACGAGTCTGCTGCTGCGCGTTCCGGGTTCAACTCGCAGGAGCTTGAACTAGACGCCAGTGCCATTATGCAAGGCGAGCCATCCACTGTGCCCGTTATCGCGAATGGCAGATCTTATACCCTTCGTGTCACGTTTCCGCCTGAAATGGGCTCTTCTTTGGAAGCGATCCGCAATACTCCGTTGATCAGCAGCACAGGCCGCACCGCTACGTTAGGTGCTCTGGCCTCGCTCCAAACTGATCCGGGACAATTAGAAATCCGTCGCGAGAATTTGCAACGCGATGTCACCGTGACTGCGCGCTTTGAAGGCGTCAGCCTCGGTACCGGCATGGGTCGCGTTCAGAAGGCTGTTGCTGCACTCCACCTGCCTTCTGCGATCCGCATCGAATACGGCGGACTCTTTCAGGAACAGCAACGCTCATTCCATGACTTGCTGGTTGTGCTGGGAAGCGCAGTGGTTTTGGTGTTCATTGTTCTGCTGATCGAGTTTGGAACGTTCAGCGCGCCCATCGCTATTCTCTCCTCGGCACTTCTCTCTACATCCGGAGTCTTCGTTGCATTGCTCCTAACGCACACGACATTCAACATCTCCTCGTTCATGGGATTAATTATGGTGGTCGGCATCGTTGCTAAGAATGGCATTCTGTTGCTGGATGCAGATGCGCGATTCCGCAGAGCGGGCTCGCCCCCCAGACAGGCCATGATCGAAGCAGGGGAGCGCCGCCTCCGTCCAATTATGATGACCGCGCTCGCCACCATTGCCGGTATGGTGCCCCTTTCGCTTGCTATTGGTGCTGGATCTCAGATGCTGCAGCCACTCGCCATCGCAGTGATTGGCGGGTTGCTTGCTTCTATGGTGGTCTCGCTGATTGTTACGCCTCCGGTCCACTACTTTCTTGACGGTCGAACCACTCGGAAGATACAACCCAACGAATCATGATGAAAACCCTTTTTTGCTTCTTATTTACTCTGCCGATAGTGGCTGCTCCGGCCGCCGGCTATCACGTAACCAAAGAAATTCATATCGGCGGGGAAGGCGGATGGGACTACCTCACTGTAGACAGCGCCGCCCGCCGACTCTATGTTTCGCACGCCACCAAAGTTGTCGTAGTCAACCTTGATACCGACCAAGTTGTGGGCGAGATACCGAATACCCAGGGCGTTCACGGAATCGCTGTTGCACCGGATCTCGGCAAAGGCTTTGTAAGCGACGGCCGATCGAACTCGGTGACGGTATTTGATCTATCAACACTCAAGCAAACTGGCACTGTACAAACCGGACAAAATCCGGATGCCATCCTTTACGAGCCGACCTCTCACCGGACGTTCACCTTCAACGGTCGCTCAAAGGACTCAACGGTAATCAATGCCCAAACCGGGCAGGTGGAAGGAACCATTCCGTTGGGTGGCAAGCCAGAGTTCTCCGTGCACAATGGCAAAGGCAAGATTTTTGTGAACATTGAGGACACCAACGAGTTGGTAACACTCGATGCAGCTTCTATGAAAGAGGAGCGGCGCATCTCCTTGAAGCCATGCGAGAGCCCGTCCGGACTCGCCATCGATCCTGGTTCCAGCACACTGTTTTCGGTTTGTGATGGAAAGATAATGGCAATCTCGAGCGGCAGCGGAGGCAAGCTGATCACAACTGCTCCCATAGGTGAGGGCCCCGATGGAGTAGCCTTCGATCCTGGCACCCATTCAGCTTTCAGTTCTAACGGTCAGGACGGAACAATAACAGTAGTTCAGGGTTCGGGTAGCAAGTGGGAAGTGGTAGAGAACGCCCCCACCATCAAGGGCGCTCGCACTATTGCCGTGGACACGAAGACGCATAAGCTGTACCTGCCCGTTGCCGACGTGGATACTGCTGCCGGACTAGGGCCGAATGGCCGGCCGAAGTACAAGACCGACACGTTCAAAGTGCTCGTTGTTTCGAAGTAAGGGAACAGCGACTACTGGTAGTGAGCGATCGCTTTAAGCTCACGAAACCGCAACCGCTCTTCTGGCTTGTCGGCCAGAAAAGCGGGGTGCGCCAGGCCGAGTTTTTTCAGCCGGAACTGCATCGCTGTTTTCAAAACACCCAACCCGTACACACAGCTTCGACGAAAGTTAATGGACGAAGCTTCAGGGAAGTACTTAGTAGGGCAAGAAATTTCCCCGATGCGAAAACCGAACTGCATGGTCTGCACCAGCATTTGATTGTCGAATACAAAATCATCGGAGCAGGCGAGCAGCGGCAGCCGTTCCAACACTTTGCGGCTCCACGCACGATAGCCGGTATGATACTCGGACACTTTGGCCCCAAGAAGCAGATTCTCAATGAACGTCAGCGCGCGATTAGCGAGGTATTTGTAGAGCGGCATCCCACCGGATAAGGCGCCAGTCCCAAGAATGCGCGATGCTAAGACGCAATCGAATTCCTCAGAAGCAATCATCGCGGTCATAGCCGGCACCAGCTTCGGGGAGTACTGGTAATCCGGATGGAGCATGACAATGATGTCGGCACCACGGCTTAAGGCCGCCTGGTAGCAGGTCTTCTGATTACCGCCGTAGCCGATATTGTGGTCATGCCGGATCGTCGCAATTCCCAACTCGCGCGCCAGCGTTGCTGTGTTGTCTGAGCTGGCATCATCGGTCAGAATGATGTCGTCAACAATGTCTTTCGGGATCTCATCAAAGGTACGCCGCAGAGTTCGGGAAGCGTTGTAAGCGGGCAAAACCACCGCCACTTTCTTCTGGTTGAGCATGTGTGTCCTCCAAGCGCGCTTTGCAGAGATCAATGGTATCGACCCAGCAAGGGTCGAACAAAACTAAAAAATCTGTACTGCTGGTGAGATGCTTTGCGACTTTATTTGAATACGCTCTTGAGGAAAATTAATGTTGAGCGGTACTCACCAGATCCAAATTCCACCTGAGGCGGAGGAGAAAGTCGCGCTCTCTGGTCCGGCTCGATCTTCAGGGCGCAGCGATATCCGAAGGGCTCCACCATCTTGGAACGAGATTACAAGTTCCTGTCCTTCTTTCACCTCAACGCAGTCAACGACGATTCCAATTCTGCGACAGAGCGCGTCTCGATACCCGGGCGTGTTTACTCGAAAGAGGCTTTCCCCATCGCGTACTTCCAGAGAGCTGAAGGCAGAAAGCGTCGAACCATGAAAATGAAACTGCACATAGTCGAAAACGAATTCCACCGAGCTAAGAACCAAACCAACAATCCCTTGCAGCCCGCGGTCGGTAAGAGCTCGATTGATGGTAGTGAGCCTTTCCGCAACTTGTTTTGCCTCGCCGAGCAACTGCTCCAATGCTGATTCAAGTTGGATGCGATCTGGACCTTTGAGTTCGAGGGGTGAAAGATAGCGCTCAGAAGCCAGGACGACGACAGCTCTGGCGCTTTTTCGCACTGCGGCGACGTGAATTGTGAGACTGAGGTTCGGATGAGGAGTACCTCTCGAAGTTTTCAGATCCCGGCACCACCGCAGGAAGACTCTGGCACCATTGGAGTCGCCTATTCTAGCGAGGTCAGACGCGATAGCTGACAGCAGATGCTCGTATCGATGAAGATTCATAGGTGATCTCCCGACCGTGGACCGTACTGCCAATCCACCGGTCTATAAAGCGTCTAAGAAAGCGATTCGCAGGGTCCACCACTCACAGTTGTTGCTCATCTAACCTGTTTGCAACTACTTACTTGTTGAACTTCCCTTGGCAGAAAGTCCAGTCAGTGTACGGACAGCAGTTTCTAAAACAGCGTCTCGTTCTGTTCTGATATCGGCAATTGTTGGTTTAACTACTACTTGCGGCATAACGCCCTTGCCCTCGAAGGTCATGCCATCAGGGTACGAGTCGTCCTTTGTGCAAATCCGGGCGCTGCCTCCGCCGGGCAATTTGAAAAAGAGCGGCTGCCCCGTGCTCCCACCTGTTGCTTGGCCGACGATCAGTCCTCGATGCATCGCATCAAAGGCAACGGCGAAGTCTTCCGCGGCAGAGAAGGTACGGGCGCTGGTCAGCACGACCACTGGTTCTTTTAGTTGATGGATCTTGTCGGGTGGAAAGCTGCTTGCACCCGACTCGAACCAAGCAGGCGCTCCGCCCCAGGCACGGAAGGCCGGTCGATAATCGAGGGTGCGCCAGCGGCTAGTTGCAAGCGGCTTGTCGGTCAGCATGGCAAGAATCTGATATCCGTAATCAGAACTTCCACCGCCGTTAGCTCGAACGTCAATGATCAGTCCGCGCGATCCCTGCGCTTCTGCAAAGTGCTGAATCAGTAGCTTTGCCCCTTCGTCATCCTCAAATTCGTCAACGGCGAGATAGGCTATGTTGTCGGGCAGCAATCGGAATCTGGCGCCAGGCGTTTTTGTAACCTTTACCTCAGAATTTGACCCGATCCGGGGAACAGATACTTCGAAGGTTTTGCCCGTCTCATCCTCAAGCAGCAGTCGTACCGGCCGGCTTGCAGGACCACTCAATAGCGAGTAAGTGTACGTACGAACATCACGATCTTGGGGAGTTGATGAGCTCACATAGGGAGTAATCTCGCTCTGCGCATACTCGCGGCTTTCGCGGCCATCGATCTTAAGTACACGCAGACCTGGCCGGATGTATTGCAACTCCAAACTTGGATCAGCCACCGAGGTGATGATCACCGAATTCTCAACTAATGCAGTGCGTAAAGCCGGGCGGCTGCCCAAGTCATCAGCAATTGCATCAGGCGGGTAAACATTAGTGTGCCCATCTTGCAGCGCAGCTGCGAAGCGCATCAATAATCGGTAGTAGTCGGCAGTCGAAGTTGCTGTGCGGACTCGCGGCAGGTAATCGAGATAGAGTCGATCCCAATTCAAGTCGGGGATTCTGTCAAAGAACGGGAACGCGAAACGAGCCTCAGACCAGAACTTCGACAAGCCAGCTATTCTTTCATTTTCGGAAAGCACCGGCACGTAAGCCGAGGCTAATGAATCTCCACTCCAGCGTGCTTTCCTTTTCTTCAGCAAGTCGAGAGACGCCAGGAAAGCCGGCTCTTGATGAAGCGATGTCAGGTCATTGTCAGCGAGGATACTGGCTGCAGTATGGTCATACCCTAAATCAACCGCGGAGGCAAAAGAAGTAAGTGCCTGCTCCTTGTGGCCAGCCATGGCTTGGAAGCAGGCCAGATTGTAGAGCGCACCGGCCAGCCACTCTGAGTTTCGCGCTGCAGGATCCTGTACAACGCGCTCAGCTATACGCGCCGCTTCAGCATAGTTGTGCTTGTCATATAATTTCTGTGCTCGTTCCAGCCAATCTCCAGAAAACTGTTGCTCCCTGGTTTCTTGGGCAAGGACGGCAGAACTGAAAGCAATCGACAGAGCACAAATCGTCACAATGCTGCGATGCCGCATAACAAAGCAGCTATCTTAGACGTTACATAGCTGATACGCCAAATCCAGGCTATGGATCGGCGGCTTATCTACGGGAATAAATTCGTGGGAGAAGAAGCCTTGGTAACCCGTGGCTGCGATTGCTTTGGCAACGCCTCGCCAGTTCACTTCCTGCGTATCGTCCAGTTCGTGTCGCCCCGGGTTGCCACCAGTATGGAAGTGCCCGATATATTGCATGTTATTCGTTACAGTGCGAATCAGGTCGCCCTCCATGATCTGCATGTGATAGAGATCGAAGAGCAGCTTGATTCGTGGCGAATTGACTCGGCGCATCAGTTCAAAACCCCACGCTGAATGGTCGGCCATGTAATCTTTATGGTCCACCTTGCTATTCAGCAACTCCAGATTGACAGTGACACCCTTTTCCTCTGCATACCCTTTGATCTTATTGAGACCAATGACGCAGTTCTCCAGCCCTTGCGCATCGGGCATTCCGCCTCGATTGCCTGAAAAGGTAATCACATTCTGAACCTTGGCAGCCGCCGCAAGCGTTATATCGTTCTTGACGCTGGCCAGAACCCGGTCGTGATTCTCCAGGCGGTTCAGGCCGATGGGAATGGTATTCGGTTTTGAGCCCGAGGTCATAGAGGGAACGAGCCCATACTTTTGCACGGTGGCGTACTGATCGGGCGTCACCAGGTCTATGCCTTGCAATCCAATACGTACCGCCTCCTGGCACAGTTGGTCAAGCGTGAACCACTTTTCGTAGCACCACAGCGAAACACCCTGTTTCAACGTGCTTTGTCCTTCCGCCTTAGCCGCCCCAAGCTGCTGGCCCAGGGTAAGCGCACTGCCCGCCAAGGCTGTCCGCAGCGCTGTTCTTCGATTCATTTGACTCAAATCCTACCAAATCTTCAATGCTTTATATGGACCCGGGATGTGTCCAAGGCTGTCGGTACGGCCGGGCTAAGAGCGCGTTTGCCTCCGGATCACCACGCACTTCACCTTTTTCGGGATCCCACTCCAGAGATCGATTCAGCTTCATAGAGTTGTTAGCAAGGATGCATGAAGCCGTCGAGATATAGCCCTCCTCGATGGTTGAAACCGGCTTACTACGCGTGTCAATGGCACTCAGGAAATTCTTCATGTGCCCGCGAATAGCAGGGGCGACATGCGTCTCCAGATCCTTCTCCGTGCGGTCCTCCGGGTACTGCTCGAACTCGTACGTCACATCCTTGTGCACCACGTTTTTTCCATCTGCCGGGGTGAATTCGTAACGGTATACATTTGCCTTCAGCGTGCCCTTATCGCCGTAGAACGTCGCGCCCCAGGCATCTTTCGGATCCGGCGCGCTGCCCCAGCTGCGGTGCTGCCAGACAACCCGTAAACCGGGATAGTCAAAAGTTGCAATCTGGGTATCGGAGATATTCGCCTTACTCGCTTTGTCAACCAGAATGCCGCCGGTAGAGGAAACGCGGGTAGGCCAACCGAGGTTCAGCATCCAACGAGTCATATCGAACATGTGGACGCACATGTCGCCGACTATCCCATTGCCGTACTCCATAAACGCACGCCAGGTGCGCGGATGCACCAGCGCGTTGTATGGGCGCAGTGGCGCCGGCCCGGTCCACAGATCGTAATCGAGATTGGGTGGCGGTGCCGTATCCGGAGGGTTTTCACTGGCACGCATGTGGTAATAGCAGTAGAGTTCCACCAACGCTACTTTGCCCAGTGCTCCGGAACGGATAAAACGGTCACGTGCTTCGATCAGGTGTGGGGTGCTTCGTCGCTGTAGGCCGACCTGAACCACTCGCCCATATTGATGCGCGGCAGCCACCATCGCTTGCCCTTCGCGGATATCGGCACTGATCGGTTTCTGAACCCAGATGTCAGCGCCCGACCGAGCTGCTTCAATCATGATCAAAGCGTGCCAATGGTCTGGCGGATCGATCAGCACCAGATCGAGATCCTTCTGCGCTAGCATCTCGCGATAGTTGTGATACGTGCGCGGCTTCTTTTTCGATTGCTGACGGGACGCGACGATATCTGCGGCATTCGACAACATCTGCCGATCTACATCACAAAGTGAGACCACTTCTACGGGAGCAACCTGGACCAGGC
>CALMAV010000599.1:8976-9868 GCA_937859895.1 uncultured Bryobacterales bacterium
AGGCGAAGCAGGTCAATTTTGCCGTACCAGCCGCAACCAATCAGTCCAACTCTACGGCGCTTATCGGCAGCAAAGTTCTGCCCCCACACATCTTTGGCGACGAGGCCACCGGCGGTAGCGTGTATAAAGTCTCGACGGTTCATCGCTCCAGTCTATGACTGCGCGGTTCCGACAGTGATTATCGAAGGCACGCATTCAGGCTACGTCGGCCATGCTCAGCTCAGGCGCTTTCTGATAAGCCAGTTCAAAGGCGAGTTTATCTCCCCGGGTCACCAGATTGCCCAGCCATTTTTCCTTGCCATTCAGGTACCCGGTGATGTGATTGGTGACTGGATATTCGAGCACGATCACGTCTCCGACTTCCATATTCACCAGTGTGCGAGCGGCCACCGTGCCTCCAGCAATCTGAATGTCAAGCTGCAGGTTCGCTTCTTGAATCAAGCGCGCAATGTGTAGCTTATCCGCTTCGGTGGAGGCCGCTTTACGAATCTGTTGCAACTGTTCAAACTTATGCCGAAGCCGCTTGATCAACAGCGCCGGGATAGCAAAGTTCATCAGTCCCGGCGTTTCAGCGACTTTCACCTCAATGGCAATGACAATCACCGCTTCAGAGGGCGCCATAATGTGCATCAGTTGCGGCTCACTCGATAGCGACTGCACATTGAACGAGATTTCTTCTACTGCTTTCCAGGCGTCGCTCAGATCGCGCAACACTACGCGCAGTAGGGTCTGAACCAGCTTTTTTTCAATGTCTGTGATCTTGCGCTTGACAGGCGCTGACTGTCGCCCTTTGCCGCCTAAGAGCAGTTCGATCAGTCCGAATACCAGGCTGTTGTTAATCTCCAGAATCGCTGTTCCATCAAACGGATGTAGACCGATGTAGCTCATGCAG
>CALMAV010000600.1 GCA_937859895.1 uncultured Bryobacterales bacterium
GCGCAGGCCTCCCGCCACGGATACCTTCGATTGCCCGGACAATGTCCTCCACAACGCGCTCGGGCCCACCGTCAAAAACTGCCGGCAGAGAAACCCGCTGTAGTACAACGCCATCCACGTCAATGGCAGCAACGCGGAGGTTTGTACCTCCCAAATCGACGCCAATTGAGTATGCTGCCATGCGCCCAGAGATCATAACAAAACAGGTGAGTCTTGCGCGTCTCCCGAAAGATTAGCTGGTGGTATACGCCACTTCCAGCCAAAAATGGGCTGCTGTTTGAATCAACGTAAAGAAGCTATCGAGGTCTACCGGCTTGCGCAAATAGCAGTTAGCATACAGCTTGTAAGCATCCCGGATATCACGCTCAGCGTCGGACGAAGTCAACACCGCAATCGGAATCAGCCGCAGCCGCGGATCGTCCTTGAACATTCGCAGCAGTTCGCGCGAATCGGACTTGGGCAGGTTGAAATCAAGAAAGATTAGCCCGGGCCGGGGTGCATTGGCGTGTGGACCTTCGCGCCGCAGAAAAGCCAAAGCTTCGTCGCCATCTCCAGCCACATGAATTGTGACCGGAGGCTTCATGTCCCGAAGAGCTTCGCGCATTAGGCGCACGTCTCCCGGATTGTCCTCCACTATCAAGATGCTGCGTTGGCCCGGCAAGAGGTTACCTGGCCTGCCATAAAACAGACGTTCGCACGAGTCGGAAAGACTAGTGTATCTGAATTTATTGGCCCTGAATATCGGGAAAACCTGTGGCCGCCGGTGTAGCGTACAGCGGCCCCTAATGAAGGTTAAGAATCACGTCAAGGTCTAGCGACTTGTTCAACTGACCGCTCGTCTGGTGGCGCTGAAGAACCCTCTTAGCTTCATCCGCCGAAGTTTCACCCGCCCGAAAGCTACAAACGGTAAGCCGTTGACAACAGGCTGCTGACGACGATCAATGGAAGGTGACGATCTCCATGGCGTAATCTTCCGCGAAGCTGGCAGTAACGGAGGTCTGGTAAGGGCCGGCAGCCGAGACAATGCGGTCGAGCAAGCAGACCGTAGCGCCGCTGGAATTGTCCGTCTGACTCTCGATGGTCCAGCCGCTGGCGGGGCTGGAACAGGCAGGATTCCCTGTTTCAGTGCCGGCCCAGGAGAACAAATATTC
>CALMAV010000601.1 GCA_937859895.1 uncultured Bryobacterales bacterium
AACCAAGCTCATATTGCGCTCGCTGGGCAGCGTCACGTCGTTTGCCTCACGGGCTCCGCGCAGGGCGACAAACGTGAAGTTCTCTGGCCCAGGCGCTTCGGTTTCAATCCTTGTGAAATCAGTGGTTACTTGAACAGTCGTGCCGTCAGGCTTGGCAGTAGACTCAACGTGGCGCAGCACAAGCCCGGAATCCTTAGCGATGAACAGCCGGTTATCCGATCCCTGAAAGCGTATACGGACAACAGCGCACTCAATCTTGCTGCCATTCAACTTGATCCTGTCCTCTTTCTCGATCTGCGCAGTGGTTGCATAGCGATTTAAACCGGAGTACCGTCGCACAACCGCCTGTTGCGTCTGTGTAAACAGATCCTGCCGTGAGGGATCTGCCGAAGGCGTCTCAGCGTCGTCATCATCAATGCTTACAGTCTGCGCCGCCTCGCCCTTGGACCAGACCTTTTGGTTTGGCAGAGCTTTCCAGGTGGTCTTACCGTCGCTCATACGAAGCTCGACAACGCCATTCGACTCCTGCTCGACACGGAAGGCTCCGTCCTTGCCGACCATAAGCTCAATCTTTTTTTCGGCTGAGACGCTCTGGCCGTATTTCGTAACGACAAACGTCATCCGGGCGCGAATGTCATAGAGGGTGAGCTTCTTATATTGTTCGGCGGTCTTGCGTAATATTCCCGCTGCCCCGGCCGGCTCGGCACCGCGGCATATGGTCGCTACGCTCAAAATGGCCAGGGCAATCGGAAGGCTTCTCATGCAAGGCTGTCTCCTCAGCCAAGCTATCAGCTTTAAATCGTTTGAAGAATCCAGAATACTCTGTTGCTATGAACAAACTCCGAGTACTCGGCAGAGCGCGATGCGGTTATGTGCCGTGGTACGTTCGAATCAATTTCGAAGTGAAGGCAAGATGGCGACCGCAACACTATTAACCTTCGATCAGTTTTTAGAGAAGTACGGGGATTGCGACCGCTCTTATGAGTTCTGGTATGGGGAGGCAATTCCTAGAGGTATGCCCACCGTGGTGCATGGACTGTTACAGCAGATCATCATGCGGCTGTTGTGCGAAGCCGGGCTGATTGCTGCCTCTGAGGTGGAGCTTAGAGTTGAGCCAGAGGCACATCCCAGGCCGGATGTTATCGCCAGAGGGACAAAGTTTCCTGTAAAACCGTATCCGACTGAAGGTCTTGAGGTAGTTGTGGAAGTGATATCCGAAGACGACAAGTTTCAGCACTTACGCGAGAAGTGCCGAAAGTATCAAGAGTGGGGTTGTCGTCTCATCTATGCGGTAGATCCGTCAGACCGCTCTGTTTCTGAGTGGCGCGATGGCAGCTTCATCCTGACTAATGAGTTAGCTAACATCTCAGTTGCGCGGATTTGGGAAGAGTTGGACAAAGTATATGGTGAGTGATGCAGATAACTACTGGCTAATTAGGTTAGAAAAGGCGGTCTTGCCTTTGTAGACTTCCGATGTTTCCAATGTTCGCGATGGAGAGGGAAAACAAGTACTGATTATCGTTGCGAATGCCTAAGTTGAATTGCCGTAACTGTAAACTGAATCCGCAGCAGTCTGTATTGTATGAGCCCTGGATGAAATTATAGAGACGCCTGCCTGAAATTAGATCGTAATCAAACGTCGCAGCAACGTTCCAGCCTCTACGGTTTGTGTTTCCATAACCGCCTCCAAAACCAAGCTGGTTTGCCCGGGGAACTAACAGCGGAATAGTTTGGATCGCCGTCTCAGACGCAGAAAAGAAATACTTTCCCCGTCGTGCTGTCGCAGTCACGGAGTGATCGACAAACCGACCTCGCTTCGGATCATACTCGGACCGCCACTCAACCCCGAAGAAAGAGTAAGGATTAATGGTTAGTGCTGAAATTACTGGCGAATAGGAACGAGGAGTGTTCAGGAAAGCGAACGCAGAAAACTCTTCGGATGCGAGCACGACGTTGCGCTGGTTCGGCAGAACGGCACCTGAGAAAGTCGGGTTGAAGTACTGTTCCTGTGCCCGACGCCAGGTGAAAAACTCTCTCGCATCGCCTGTCTTCTCCTTACGGTAGAACCGGTTTACCATCTGGAGCAAGACTTGGTTTGTATTCGACATGAGATCTAACGTGTCAAAGCGAATGACCTTTTGGAACTGGTCGATACCAGTTACGTAATTGTAGGTACCGCCGAGTTCAATCACGTGTTTCACCTTTGCACCCAAATGCAGCCACTTAGGCGGCTCAAAGACCTTTTCGAGTGTGGGCAGGCGAAACTCAACAGCAACATCGGCGTTTTTGCGAAATAGATTGGCGCCGCCAAGCGCCACGTTGTTTATCAAGCCAGGTGAGCAGGTAGGGCAATTGGGAACCGGGGTGTAAGTAGTTGCGTTAGTTGAGTAGGAATTGCTGTAGTTAGTGGCGCCGAACGTCACGCTTGGCTCCAGTGAGAAGCCTTTGAAGCTGAACTCGGTCATCACGCGGGGCTGCGCATCCAGCCGCAGCAGGGCTCCGGTT
This sequence comes from uncultured Bryobacterales bacterium, assembly GCA_937859895.1. GTDB lineage: Bacteria > Acidobacteriota > Terriglobia > Bryobacterales > Bryobacteraceae > Bog-105. The sequence goes on from CALMAV010000601.1 coordinate 2,506, forward strand.
CCTATCGTGTTGGCTGGTGGTCCGAAAGGCACGACAAGTCCTGTGGGCTCCTGGCGATTGAGAACCGACGCACTGGAGTTAAAGGAGAACCACAGCGGAACTGGACCTTTTACCACCGTCTGGTCACGCCCGATAAACTCAACCGAGGGCAGCTTTTGAATGATGACTTGATTAGGGTTTTCGTAAGCCTGCGTGACGTTGTTAAAGAGTTGATCGCGCTGAAAGACTAGATTAACCGCATACAGATCATTCTTAAAGTGCCGCTGCAGATAGCCAATCGAATACACCTCCGAATAAATTGCGCTGACAAACGAGTACGAGAAAGCCTGCCGGAACAGGTAGGAGCTGAGAAAGTTGTAATCCAGCCTTCCACTGAAGCCCAGAACTTGCGTTCTCGCCGTTAACTCAAACTCCTGGCCGCCCTGCTTCAGATTCGGCAACTTCTCTCCGTGGGGGCCCGGAATGGGATTGTTCACACCGGTGGTATCGTTAACGCCATAGTAGTTAAAATCGAAATCTGTGGTCCTATTTGGTTTTCCACGGAAGTCGTAGCGAAGGGCCGGTCCGCGGCTGGAATAGTATTGACCGATGGCCGTCATGTCGTAACTGCGGTTGATAGCCCAGTAGTAGCCGCTGCCATAGATGTAACCGAACAGAGAGCTATGGCCCACATTGGGAGTAAGAAAACCACTGTGACGCGGATTCTTTCCCAGCGGACGGTAAAAGTAAGGCAGAAAAAGAACAGGCACTCCTCGAAAACGAAATACCGTGTTACGAGCGATGGCTCGCTGCCCGGGTACTACGTCAAAGACCGGAGCTTCGAAGATCCACCATGGCTTTTTGATCGTGCAATCGGTCAAATAGCCGTGGTGAAGGATGTAACGAGTCTTGATCCGGTCTGCCCAGGCTGCTTTGAAATAGAACGGATTGGTCGTAGTGAGAACAGCCGGACTGGCGACGATCTTCGCTGGTGCGGTGCCGTCAATGAGATAGAACCTGCCATTCTGAGTTTTCAGATTGTACTCAGCATGATCGGCGTTCACTTTATCGCCGGTGAGGTAGTGCTCCATGTGTACATGGCCCTGCGCGTATGCCCAGGCAGTGTCGGAGTTGTAACGGATCTCATCGGCTGAGATCACCATCTCGGAGGTCTCAATGCGGGCCGGCCTATGCAAATAGCGCATGTTGCCGCTGGAATCCTGCGTTGAGCCATGAAAGCGAATCTCGTCATCCGGGGGCAGGTCGGCCTTTAGGGGATGTACGTTGACTTGGGCAATGGCGGCGGATGCCAGCGTAAGCCCGATGAAAAACTTGGCGAACAATTTGCTTGTGAAGTGTTGAGCGGTCTTATTACTATAACTGCTAGGGTGAGAAATCAGGTCAGGTGAAGCTACAAAGGACCGCAACCGAGAACCGTAACATGCTGGCCGTCCGAGCTGCAATGCTTTGGCGTAAGAACAACGGATTCTAAAGGAGAGGGACACACCATGACCTGTCAGCATTGCCAGACTGAAATCTTTGACGACGATTACCGCTGTCGGCGTTGCGGCAGAAGGATGAGAAGTTTCCCATCCCGCCCTGCAACGGCATCTTTCCCGGTTTCCCATTCCGCAACAGCACGTGCCTACGACTTTGCGCCTGCGTCAACGGCGGAAGCAGCTGTTTCCCAACAGGTATCTGAGCCTCAGGTGCCCGGGCAGCAACCGCTTTTCGATGGCTCTCAACCCAGCTCGCGAGTGATTGCTTTTGAGTCGATCACTACTCGCGTGGAGCGCCAGGCCATTCAGGCGCGGGCTGCGACGATCAGCCGTCCTGCTCCCCTGAAGACCGAAAGGGTACAAATCAAACACGCGCGGGCTGCCCGAGCCCGTGCGGCCGCCCAACGCCGGCTGGAATTCGAGGGCCAGGATGATTCCTTGCCGCTGCCGCAGACCGATATTATTTGCGATGCCCCGGTGGCTCCCGCACGCTTGCGCCTGTTGGCAACAGCAATCGATGCTGCTTTGATCGCGATCCCTTGTGCCGTATCCATTGCTCTGTACCTATATGTGGGCGGCCAGATTACCACCGATAAGCATACGCTTCCCTTCATACTGGCGGCTTGGGCAACCATTCCGTTGTTTTACAAGCTTCTTTTTACTTTTGCCGGATGCGACAGCGTGGGCATGCGTCAAGCCGGACTGCAGTTGGTTGATTTCGACGGAAACCCTCCATCGAGTACCCGTCGATATCAGAGGTGCCTGGGCAGTCTGTTGAGCTTGTCTGCTGCCGGCATCGGTCTTATCTGGTCACTGGTGGACGAAGATCACCTGACATGGCACGACCATATTTCCGGCACTTTCCCTACGTTCTTGAGCGAGGAGTAAGCCGAGCGCGTCCGTTAGGCTAGAGCGGTGTTGCCCGCAGGGACAAGGATCGCCGACATGGAGCCTTTCGACTTAGGCATTCGCGGATCAGCCCCATAACTCTGAATCTGATCGCGCGCGAACTGCGCTTCGGGCTCTTCGCAGGTGATGACAATAGTGCGCCCTGTATTGTCCACCTCCACCGCATGCTGAAAGGCGATGTCCTTTGGCAGCACGAATAGTTTCTGCAGCATTTCAATGACGTAGTCGTATGTGTGCTCGTCATCGTCTAGAAGCACGACATGGAATAGACGCCCTTGCTCCTCATCTTCCTGCTTGAGTAGAGAGGGGGTGGCACTGGGCGCAATAACGCTCGACATTGACAATTCCCTTATTGGAACATTCACGAGCAAAGCCTGCAAGTAAAAACAAGCTTTGGCTCATAGCTTTCTAGTGATATCATAAGAACTATTCCTTAGTATGGGGGCGCAACGGGTTCGACGGGATTGAATCGTTGTGTTGAAGGCGTGTCGGGTTCCGAGCTCCCGTAAAACGATCGGAAAACAATAACTGCCAATAATCAGCAGTTTGCATACGCTGCTTAATCTAAACAATTAAGTAGTGCGCTTCCACTCTTGAGCCTGCGCGTGAGTGAGTAAGCGTCATTTTGCAGGATAGGCAGCAAGCTTCTGTCCGGAGCTGAGAGTCGAGATCAATCGGGCTAGGCGACTGTCACTCTTGCCGGTTCTTTAGGCAGCCGTCGAAACACCAGGGCCGGATACACACGTAGGCTTTACACGGCGGGCTTTTTCGGACGCGGGTTCAACTCCCGCCGCCTCCACCAAATCTTTCCCTTCTATTTTGCCTTCGATGATGGTGGGCGTCGATCACCTTTGGAAGCAAAATACGCGACAAACTGCCGATGTCTTTCGAAAAAGTTGTCGAATGATGGCTGCTTTGCTCGAGATTTTCGGGACCTGCGAACACGGCGCGTTCCTTGGCTGGGACGCTTCCGACAACGCTCTGTGGCTCCCCTGTTTATTGAGTTGTGGCAGGGACACATTCGGACGCTGCGGCGGCGCAATTACAATTTGAGCTCGGACCCGCATGAGCGCATCGGATCTCGTATATATTGAGCGTAGTGAGGGAGCTCTCGCTTCCTGAACCCCGCCGGTATTATGTAGAGTTGGGAGCTAGGAGCATACCGAACCGGACATTGCAGCGAGCCTACCGGGATGGAAGTCGAGCAATTCGTGGATGGTTGGGAAATGAGGGCGCATTCGCACAGGGCCAATTCGGAATGGACACGAGGAGCCTTTGCCGACTGACTCGCGGTGTTGCCGGTGTCCGGTGGTGGCTGCTCTGGGGCAAGGTGATCAAGGCAGCCGACTCGAAACGTGGGAATGACTGTTTGGTCCATGTATGCCGCGGCGCAAGTTGGCTTTTAGGCGCAGGACTTGCTGTAGATTACCCCACAAGGGGTGGGAAGGGTGGAAAGCCTGATTTTGCTTTCCACCACCCATCATTTTCACCGCTCACTCTCTACTGCTTTTGCTACTTTCTTCTGACGATTCAACGTCCGAAGAAACCGATAAGAGTCGGTTCTAGGATCAAGCCGCGGCTGCATATGCCCGGAAGCTATGACTGAAAAGGTGATGAAGCTGAATGACCGTGGTCAACTGCGCTCTTATCGACAACACTCGCGCCGTGGGCAACGCTCTGACGGTTATCGAACTCACGCAGACCTACAACCCTCGATATGTATCCGAGAGCAATCAGCAACGTAAGCTGGTGCGTTTGACCAGGCCACTAAGCGACGGGCCTCACCTGCGGTTCCCGTGCCCAGATGCGGCCCTTAGCAGCTTGCGCCAGGAATGCATCTCCCATTCCGCCACTGACTTCCACAATCCCTGCATCTGGTACGACGCCTGCTTTCTGGATAAGCGCCATCGCCCCTGGGGTGTAGCCAATCACTTTTAAATGCGAGAAGGCGTCAGAAACAAAGGCAACAGCAACCGGTTGTGGAGCGAGCCGTTGAGCCGCTTCTGGTGTCAGAGCGAGAATCACGGCATCGAACAGGACCGAGGGTCCACCCGCCAGCTGGAAGTCCGCGTCGATTACCTGGCCGTCGCTGCCCTTCGCGCCCTCTACCTTCGGAGCGATCACCTTGAACATGGCGCCCGTCTTTAGCGTGGCCGCTTTGAGAGACGAGATCATCTGAGTGTTGGTTCCGTCATCGACAAGACAGCCCACCATGCGACCTTCAAGCGTAGGCTTCGCTTTGCCGATGATGCTGAGCGCAGGAGAGAGCTTGAGGTTGGTCCGAGCCGGAACCTTAGTGCTCACGCGGTCGATCATGCTGCCCGAGCCGAGATTGGCAGCTACACGCTGTGCAATTTTTGGATCGACATTGTTGAGTTGGCCAAGAACGCGATTGCGCACCGGTTTTGCCATTACCTTGCTTAATTCGAAGGTGAACGCGTAGATGATGTGATTCTGCTCGGTCTCGGTCTGCGAGTAGAAAAACTGGCGCGCCTGGCTGTAGTGATCGCCAAAGCTCTCAGGCCGGATGCGCAATTTGTCTCCTTCGTCATGCGAAGGGAAAGTGTTGAATCCGGCTTTCGGATTCTCGCGCTCTGTGTCTGAAACCAGGGAGCTAGGGGAGTAATTGACCGAACCTTTGGGAATCATCATCTGCATGCGGCCATCGCGCTGGAAATTGCGCATGGGACAGCGTGGAGCGTTGATGGGAAGTTGCGCGAAGTTTGGGCCACCGCCAAGACGCGTGATCTGCGTATCCAGATACGAGAAGAGACGCCCCTGCAGCAAGGGATCGTTGGTGAAATCGATGCCCGGAACGACGTGGGTGGGACAGTAAGCAACCTGCTCGGTCTCAGCGAAGAAGTTGTCAGGGTTCCTGTCGAGAACCATTCTTCCAACTGGACGGAGCGGAAGAATCTCTTCGGGAATCAGCTTGGTAGCGTCGAGAACGTCAAAGTCGAACTTCTTCGCGAAGTCTTCATCGAAAGCCTGAACATAGAATCCCCACTCCGGAAACTTCCCCGCAGCGATTGAGTTCCAAAGATCCTTGCGATGGTAGTCCGGATCGGCCCCATTGATCTTTACCGCTTCGTCCCAGATCACGGACTGCAAGCCGAGCTTGGGGCGCCAGTGAAACTTAACATACGTCGACTTGCCTGATGCGTTGACCAAGCGGAAGGTGTGAACACCGAAGCCTTCCATCATCGTGTAGGACCGCGGGATCGTGCGATCCGACATGATCCACATCAGCATGTTGGTGCTTTCCGGAGTGAGCGAAACGAAATCCCAGAAATTATTATGCGCAGTCTGACCTTGCGGAAATCCGCTGTTCGGTTCCTGCTTCTGAGCATGAATCAGATCCGGGAACTTCATCGCATCTTGAATAAAGAACACAGGAATGTTATTGCCAGCAACATCCCAGTTGCCTTCCTTGGTGTAGTGCTTCACAGCAAATCCGCGCACATCGCGATACAGATCGCTGCCCCCTCGATTAGGTCCGACGATAGAGAAGCGGGTGAAGACGGGGGTGCGCTCGCCGACACGTTGGAATAGGTCAGCCTTGCAGATGTCAGAGAGTGAATGCGTCAGTTCGAAGTAACCGTGAGCAGCCGATCCCCGGGCATGGACCACACGCTCTGGAATACGCTCATGATCGAAGTGGTTGATCTTTTCCCGATAGATGAAGTCTTCGAGCAGGACGGGGCCTTTGGAGCCGACCGTGAGTTGGTTCTCGTCGTCAGCGATGACCAGGCCCTGATTTGTCGTCAAATTGGGA
>CALMAV010000602.1:0-3115 GCA_937859895.1 uncultured Bryobacterales bacterium
ACTCGGAACAGCAAACATAACGCCCAACTCAGCTAGAGCGGTGAGCACCTCGTCTGGGTGAACCCAATTCAGAAGACTTGGGCCCAGCACGACGCCCGCAATGATTTCCCCAACAAGGCCCGGTTGCCCCAACCGTTCACAGAGGCTCGCAAACAGCTTCGCAGTGCCGAAGATAAGCAGCAGAGCGAGAGGTAGGTGAATGGCATTTTGGATCTGTGGCAAAGAGAAGTGAAAAAGTTGGGTTGTCAGATTCATTAACGGATGTAGCTGCGGCTAGAGACTACCCTAGCGGGAATCCAGAGCTCACTCAACAAGGGTCAAGGGCGGAGTAAACGGGCTCCCGTTAGACACTTCGATTTGATCAGCGTTCATCATTAACAATGATGATGTATGAATTCACCTTGTATGTTGCTGACCTAAGGCGAGATCTCCCCATACAGAATCAATACGCAAATGGAATCGAGATACGACCCTAGTTTAAGTTCTTCGCAAAAAGAACAGTACTACTTAACTGCTGCACTTTCGACCGTCAGGAGAAGGCGGCTTCGAAAGCATTGACTTCAACTACTCGAACCGCCACCTGTGCTCGCCTCTATGCGACGGCTTCGGTATCACCGGGAGAATGAGCGCCGACGGATAGCCACTCTCGTGCAAGATCGTCTGCTTGGCATCCTTAGTCTTTGTCTCTTCAGCGTTGGGAAGCGCGCTATTCAGATTACGGTCAAACCTTGGAAAATTGCTTGACGATATTTCCAATCGAACCCGATGTCCCGCGCCGAAGACGTAGCTGGTCACACCTGCATTCACAGTGACTTCATATGCCGTGTTGCGCTTCATCAGGGTTGGAGTCTCAAGCGAAAGCCGGTACCGCATACGCTGAATTCCATCGGTCACCAGCAGAGGCCGACCGTTCGGTTCCACGTCCACCAGCTTGGCCGTGAAATCTGTGTCATTGGCCGAACTCGAAACGTAGAGCACCGCCTTGACCGGACCAGTTACCTCCAACTCGTCATGCAGGGGCGGACTAGTGTAGACCAGCACATCCGGTCGTCCCTCGACTCCGGTTTGGTCGAGCGGACCCGGCGGCAGTACCGTCGGCTCACAGCAAATAGCCCCGCCCGTTGTCGGCACCGGGCTCTTCGGGTCATAGGTGAAGGTGTCGTTCTTGCCCCCTGGCGCTTGGCGCCAATGCAGTTCGCCGTCGCCAGTTGACGAGTTAGCATGACCGGCGCTGGTGAGATAAGCCGGTGTATAGCGTGTTCTCGCCAGCGGCCACTCACGCTCTTCGCGCCAGACGTTCGGGCCCATCACGAACAGATGCAAGCTCGGTGTCTTCCCCTCATTACGAGGGTCAACATCGACTGGTTTCAGCCAGCGGTCAAACCATTCGCCCTGCTTGCGACGAATAGGAAGGGCGGCATCCGGTCCGAAGTTGCGGGTCGGGAACTGCCAACCCGGATTGTGGGACCAGGGCCCGATCCAGGTTTCAATAGCCGCTTGCCGCTTGGCTAGACGGGAGAACGCATCCAAATCACTCTCCACATACCCATCAAACCATCCGCCAAAGGAGAGTACCGGGATCGTAACTCGGTCGAGCTTTTCCCGAATGCTCGTCGCTTTCCAATATGCGTCATAAGACGGATGATGGAGGCCGGCTCGCCAGGAAGGCAACGCAGTATCAGCGGCAACCACATCGGCCGTCTCCAGGGGCAGGTGCCCGATGTAGCTCGCAAACAGTGGGCGCACGTGGGAGGGGGGAGTCAGATTTTCGGCCAGCCAAAGCAAGCGGTGACCAATCTGCAAAGCGCCGCCTGTTGAGTACCAGCGATCACTATATTCGTCATCGCCTGAGCACATCGGCGATATGGTTACTAAGTGTGGATTCTGTTCGATAGCCGCCCACCACTGCACAATGCCGAGATAGGAACTGCCTGTCATGCCGACCCGGCCATCTGACCACGGCTGGCGCGCGATCCAGTTCAGAGTGTCGTTGCCGTCAGGGCCCTCCTGCGCTGTCGGCCCGAAAACGCCCTCCGACCCATAACGCCCGCGAACGTCCTGAATAACGACGGCAAATCCCCAGTCCGTTAAGTTTCGATAGGAAGCTGTATAGCGTGCTCTGCGATTGTAAGGAGTTCGCACGAGTACCGCCGGGAGATGTGCCGCCGCCGTTTGGGGTAGATACAGATCGGCTGTCAATCGTACTCCGTCCCGCATGGGAATGGTAACCACTTCAGGGTCGCGTAATGACGTATCAGATTTGGCCGGCAGCCACGGCGCTCCCGAACCCCAGGCTAACGAGATAACGCAAAGCACCAAGCTGCCCAGCGTTGCTGCGACCCTCATTCGGCCGTGGACAGCTCACGATTTTGTGGTTTTGGCCGCGCTCCAAACAACGCCGTCCCCACCCGAACGACTGTCGCTCCTTCTTCAATCGCAACTTCAAAATCCGCTGACATCCCCATCGACAGCCCGCGGAGACCGTACTTCCGCCCCAGTGCCGCCAAACTGCGAAAGTAGGGCCTGGAAACGTCCGGGTCGTCGGACCAGGGCGGAATGGTCATCAGACCCGCTAAGCGCAAATTCGGACAAGTGCCCGCAGCCTGAAGCAAAGCGGGAATGTCTTGCGGATCAGCTCCGGTCTTGCTATCTTCCTGACCTAACTTGATCTCCAGATAAATCTCGCGCTCGCTGCCTGACTCTTTGGCCGCTTGTTGCAATCGCGTCATCAGCTTGGCCGAATCTACCGTCTGGATCACATCGAACAACTCGGTAGCCGTGCGTGCCTTATTGGACTGAAGATGTCCGATCAAATGAAATCGAGCGTCAGGCAATTCTCCGCCGAGAGACGGACGCTTGTCAGCAAACTCCTGTACGTAATTCTCGCCGAAGTCGCGCGCACCGCCCTCGTAAGCCGCCCGGATGATATCGGCAGAGAATTTCTTGGAAACAGCCACTAACAATATTTCGGAGCGATCGCGCCCGCACCGCCGCAATGCTTGCGTGATTCGAGCCTCTACAGCAGCCAGGCGATCTTCGAAACTGAACGAGTCGAGTGCCAAACCTCCATCATAAGAGCAAAGGAAGCAGCGCGGGGTCTAATCCAGAACAGCTT
>CALMAV010000602.1:3125-6024 GCA_937859895.1 uncultured Bryobacterales bacterium
GTCGGGTGCCCGCCGTTCTGGAAGAGGGCGATGCGGTCATGCCGCTGCTGGCCGGGTCTTATCAACTCGAGGTCCGTAACGGGCGCCTCTGGGTAGAAGTATCGGGCGAAAATCGGTTACTCTCTCGTCGCATCACGGCGATCCAGGACGGGCGGCCCGGTATCCTGGACTGTGCCTTCCAGCGCTTCGGCGGGCAAGAAGGCAAGCTCACTTTCCTTGACCTTCAACGCCCGCAGACAGCGCACCGCCAACTTGCTGGTGCCCGTCAGAGTTTTGCTGGCCAGTTTCGCCGCATGCTCTCCCGGCAACTGCCTGGGTGGCACATCTCGGCTTTGTCGAGCAGCATGGATCTACGCCGCTCGTTTTCTCCGGTGTTTCCACGAGCCCGGCTCGAAAAAGGGTCGGAGGTTCTCGCCGCCATTGCCTGCCCGAATCGGCAGGACGAAGCGCACTTCCTCAGCTTTGCTTTGCTGTGGTTCCATCACGTCCGTACCTCGCTGGAGCCGGAAAGGCACGGAAGCTTGTGCCTGTTCTTACCCGATGCGGCAGGCTGCTTAACGGCCCATCGCCTTCGCTGGCTCGATGGCAACTTGCTGCGTGCCAAGATCTATCGTTTTAATGAGCATGGATCGGCTGGTGAAATCGATCTGCAGGACTTAGGCAATCTTGAAACTCGCGTCGGCTCCCACTCAACCTCAGCAGACTTGAGCGAAGAATCGGCCACGCTGCTCCATCGTCTTGGCGCCGTGCCGCATGTGAGTCTCGTGCCGGAGCTGAGCGGCGCTATCAGTATCCGCTTTCAGGGTGCAGAGTTCGCACGGATCGAGCACGGCCGCGTCACTCTCGGCTTAGGGGAGAAGCGCGAGCTCGCAAGCTCTGGTCAGGAAGAGGTCATCGAGTTTGCCTGGCAACTTCTTGATTTATCGGGTAGTCGATCCGCTGCACCAGTTGCCTTGCCTGAGCGCTGGCTGGAAGGCGCGGTGCGGAACAACATCCAGGTGATCCACCCTGACCTACTGGCCGAGCCTATCCATGGCCAAGTGCTGACCTTCGCCGGTGAGGATCGGGATGCAGTTGATCTGCTGGCCGCTTCACCGGATGGACGTCTGACGGTACTGGAACTGAAAGCTTCCGAGGATCTACACCTTCCGCTGCAGGCTCTGGATTACTGGATTCGAGTCCGCGAACACGCAGGGCGCGGGGAACTGTCGCCCTTGTTCCCCACCTTACATCTGAGCCGTCAATCGCCCCGGCTCACTCTGCTGGCCCCGGCCGTCAGTTTTCATTCTTCGAATGCAGCCGTTCTTCGTTACTTTTCTCCCCAAGTTGAGGTCGAACGTGTGGGTGTCAATATTGATTGGCAGACACGCCTTAAAGTAGTAATGCGGTTAAGTGGGGCAGACGTCCCTCTTTCGCACAGGAGATCCAGTGGCATTGCAAAGCCTTCTACACATCCGTAGCGCGTTGAACACGCTGAACCCCTCGCAGGTTCGTGAACTAACCGAAAAGCCGGTTCATGTTTCTTTACATGCGAACAGTGAGGACGCGTACAAGCGCATGGAGAACTTTCTTCTTGGGGAGTTGCGACCTGCTCGCCGCACAGAGTCGCGCGAGTTGCTGACCAGAGGCGACGCCGCACCAGCGGGCAACGCCCACCTGATTTCGGTCTACGACGAAGCGGTATCAGCCCCAGCGGGCGCTCTAGTATTCCGTCCGGACAATCCTAATCATCTGGTAGAGAAAGCATTGGTACGGTATCCGCAGGCCGGCATTGTTCTAGCCCGCTCGTTTCATCCATTCCGCAAACCTTATGTGGACCGAGTAATTGCTAAAACCGCACGCGAGAACGTCCTGTTCTCGATGACTACGGCACTGCCGGACGTCATCCCGAACATTATCGAACTACCCTGGGCGGTTGCCGAATTTGCGTCTGACAGCGCTTTCCTCACCATGAATCAGGTCCGGATGGCCTTCCAGATTGCTGCCGCTAGCGACCGCGAGGTCGGCTACTCCGAGCAGAAATCCGAGATTGCCGGGATCGTCGCTAGCGCCTTTGGCTGGCGGGCACTGGCCAAACAAGCAGTTGGCAAGATCCCGTTTGGGGGCGGGCTAATCGGTAAGGCTGCGGTCGCCTATGCTGGAACGAAGGTAATGGGCTTATCGCTGGACCGACTCTACAGTGTTGGTTATGCCCACTCGCGAGGCGAACGGGACCGCCTCTATTCAGAGGCCTACCAACACGGAAGAAAGGTAGCGTTCCGTATCCTGGGGCAGATTCGCCCTGATTTAGCCGCTAAGTTTGGCGGGTTGGATCCTAAAGAGCCAAACGAAGCCAGTTTCAGCTCGTAGGTCGTGAGACAACACCCTGGCCTTCCAAAGGTCAGGGTCTACAGCAAACTCAGGCTGAGATAGCCAATGTCTTTCTCAGCCAGCCTGCAATCTCAGCCAAGGTCTCATTGCACTGCGGGAAACGGACTACCAAGCCCGGCGTTGCAGGGAAGTTGTGGCCCATATCGGGTGCATGCAGATGAGTCACAGCGATGCCTGCTGCTTTCAGCTTCTCGGCATACGCAATGCCTTCGTCCCGGAGCACATCATACTCTGCAGTGGCCACCAAGGTTGGCGGCAACGGCGGTAATTCCTCTAACCGCAGCGGTGAGGCTGCCTGATCGTTCGGCGAAACGCCTGGCGCATACTGTTCCCAGAACCAGTGCATTTGACTCGCTTCCAGCCCGTAGCCGCTCGCATTGTCTGTGTATGACGGATGGTTGGCGCTTGGATGGTCGGTAACAGGGTAGAGCAGCATCAGGGCGCGTAGAACAGGGAACTTTCCTCCGACACAAAGCTGGTTGGCTGCTACTGCCGCCAAATTGCCACCGGCGCTGTCGCCACCCAAAGC
>CALMAV010000603.1 GCA_937859895.1 uncultured Bryobacterales bacterium
CTCGGAGTTATTAACGGTGCCGCGAACTAGTTGCTCCATGAATACATCGGGCTTCAGGCGCTTTTCACTCTCGACTTCGCCTTCCTCTTCGGTGTGCAGCGTTTCGTAGTAGTGCGAAATAGCGCGGTCAATAGGCTCCCGGCGCATGTCCCACTCGAACAACACCTGCAGGGCACGTTTTCTGGAGCGGTGTCGAGCAGCCATGCTTATAATTCTTCCCGCAATTGGCGGAGCAGGTTTGCGAGCTCAATCGCGACTTCTGCTGCCTCAGCGCCTTTATTGCCGCTCTTGCCGCCCGCACGGTCCATTGCCTGCTGCATGTCATTGGTTGTGAGAAGGCCGAAGGCAATAGGAACGCCCGTATCGAGACTAACGCGGTTTAGCCCATCGTTGGCGGCAGTGCACACGTACTCAAAATGTGGAGTATCGCCACGCACAACAGCTCCCAGCGCGACCACGGCATCGCACTTCGAAGCTAACGTCCGGGCTGCTATGGCCAGTTCCCAAGCACCTGGAACCTTCACAAGGCTGATGTTGTCCTGTGGGCAGCCATGCTTTTCAAGTACCTGTAGCGCACCGAGTGCCAGCTGCTCAGTAATAAACTCGTTGAAACGGCTAACCACAATGCCGATGCGCAGGTCTCGCGCGTCCATGGTTCCTTGAAAAGTTCGGTAGGGCATTGAGTGAGCAAGCGCGGAGATGCGCCCACTATGGGATAATTCGGTTTACCCCTCAGTTTACCTCACACACATGGAGCCCCGTTTCATTCGCAATTTCAGCATTATTGCGCACATTGACCACGGGAAATCCACGCTGGCTGATCGTTTGCTTGAGTTCACCGGCGCGCTTTCCCAGCGCGAAATGATGGATCAGGTTCTGGACAGCATGGACCTGGAACGCGAACGTGGAATCACTATTAAGGCTCATGCCGTTCGGCTGGAATACAAAGCGCTAGATGGCCAGTTGTATCAACTGAACCTGATCGATACTCCCGGCCACGTTGACTTCACTTATGAGGTCTCCCGTAGCCTACAGGCTTGCGAAGGAACGCCGCTGGTCGTGGATGCGTCGCAGGGTGTGGAAGCGCAGACGCTTGCCAATACCTACCTTGCGGTCAATCATAATCTCGAGATTATTCCGGTCATCAACAAGATCGATCTGCCCTCCGCGGAGCCGGAACGCATTCGTGAACAGATAGAGCAGCTGGTCGGTATCGACGCGACCGATGCCGTACTGGCCAGCGCCAAAAACGGAATCGGTATTCAGGAAGTACTGGAAGCCGTAGTCCACCGAGTGCCTGCGCCGACCGGTGACCCGAATGCCTCGCTGCGCGCGCTCATCTTCGATTCATGGTTCGACCCCTACCGTGGCGTAATTATTCTTACCCGCATTGTGGACGGCACCATTCGCAAAGGTCAGAAGATCCGGCTCTTTGCCAATGGCAGTGTTCATGAGGTAGAAGGACTTGGCTTTCAATCGCCTAAGCCTATTCCTTGTGATCAGCTCAGTGCCGGCGAAGCGGGCTTCATCTTCGCCAATATCAAAACTGTTTCCGACGCCAAGATTGGAGACACGATTACAGAGCTTGAGCACCCTGCAATTGAACCGCTGCCCGGCTTCCAGGAGATCAAGCCGCTCGTCTTTGCCGGCCTATATCCAGTTGAGTCTCACGAGCACGGCCTGCTGCGTGACGCTTTGGAGAAGCTCCGCTTAAATGACAGCGCTTTCAACTTCGAACCGGAGAACTCTGTAGCTCTCGGTTTTGGATTTCGTTGCGGCTTCCTCGGATTGCTACATCTAGAAATTATTCAAGAGCGGCTGGAGCGCGAGTTTCAAATTGACCTGATCACCACCGCTCCCAGCGTGCGCTTTCGTGTGACGACGACTGCCGGCGAAATCATCGAAGTCGATAATCCGCAGAAGTTTCCTGACCCCTCCTTCATTCAACAGATTGAGGAGCCAATTATTGACGCCACCGTCATCACGCAAGAAGAGTACATCGGCGAGATTTTAAAGCTGCTGGAAGAGAAGCGCGGCACACAGAAGAAGTT
>CALMAV010000604.1:0-1384 GCA_937859895.1 uncultured Bryobacterales bacterium
GACTCAGCGTCCATCCCTGCTTCACATAAGCGCGATGCCGAAGCTTTTGCCCGCGAGTGCGGTTTCAGGCATGAGTACATCGCCACGTATGAATTCGAAAACCCCGACTACAGTAAAAACGATAAAGACCGCTGCTTCCATTGCAAGGACGAGTTGTTTGCACGCCTGGAAGAGTACGGCCGCGCTCACCAGATTGACCACATCATCTACGGCGTAAATAAGGACGATCTAGGTGACTATCGGCCGGGCCAGCGTGCCGCCAAGATCCACCAGGTAGAGGCGCCGCTCGTGGAAGCTCAGCTAACCAAGGCAGAGATACGCGAGTTGTCGCGCTTAGCTGGCCTCTCTACATGGGACCGTCCTGCGGCTGCCTGCCTCAGTTCGCGGGTACCCTACGGAACGCCCGTCACTGTAGAGACCATCAAGACCATTGAGGACGGCGAAGAAGCGGTGCGCGCTCTGGGCTTCCGCCAGTTCCGGGTCCGGTTCCATGGCGATCTGGTCCGTATCGAAATTGCTCGCGAGGAACTCCCGAACGCTTTGAATATGAAAGTTGCCGAACAGTTAACTGCGATCTTCAAACCGCTTGGCTTCCACTACGTAACGCTCGATATGGAAGGCTACCGCCAGGGTTCGCTCAACGCTGCCCTTTCCCATTAAGTCTTCTGCACGGTTAAGGCGACCGGGTCCCAACCCTCGATGCGGCCGGCGAAGTAGCTTTGGTTAGTCAGCAGCGCCGGGCCGGCTGTCCGCAAACCGAATGTGGCGTCCTCGATCATCGGCTTGCCGTTACGAATCGACTCGTAGAAGTTTCGATGATGATCGAGATGTACATTCTGATCGCTGAAATCGAATGCTTGCGTCTGATCAGGCTTGCTCGTGCGGAGCGTTGTCGCCGGATGGCTCGCCCTCCACTTGTTCGCTAACTGCTTCTGCATTGACTCCGCAAAGCTTTCCAGCGTGTAGTCAAACTCCTCAGGCCGAGGCGTCCGCACTACCTGGAGACTCTTGAAGCCTGACGTCACCATCGTGCCCTCGCTGCCAGTGAACTTGACTCCGAAACGCTCCTCCGGAAGGCTGCTCTTAAAGTTCACATGAAGCATTACGTTGAACGCCGGATGCGCCTCCGTCTTTGGATAATCCAACGTCGCCAGCATCACGTCCGGCACATCGCGACCGCCCCAGTATCGCGTCCCACCTGTCGCATACACCCGGTTCGGTCCCATCGAATCGGTCACCGTGTGGATGCCAGTCAATAGGTGAACGAACAGATCGCCAGCCACACCAGTTCCGTAATCGCGGAAGTTACGCCAGCGGAAGAATCGGTTCGGGTCCCACGCGTGCTTAGGAGCCGACCCCTGAAACTGGTTCCAGTCGCACGTCT
>CALMAV010000604.1:1394-2993 GCA_937859895.1 uncultured Bryobacterales bacterium
CGGAATTGAGTACTCCCAAGCGCCAATCGCCGTATTGCGATCGAGCCACGCTTCCACCGAGTTCAACTCTCCAATTGCCTTTGCCTGAAACAGCTCGCGCGCCTTCTGATACACCAGTGAGCTTCGATACTGGCTGCCTACCTGAAATACTTTGCCCGATTTCGCCTGGGCATTAATGATCGACTTGCCCTCCTCAATGGCGTGAACCATTGGCTTCTCGCAGTAGACGTTCTTGCCCGATTGGAGGCAATCTACTGAGATGCGCGTGTGCCAATGATCGGGTGTGGCGACAATTACTGCATCCACATCGGGCCGCGCCACAATCTCCCGGTAGTCGCCCGTGACGAAGGTGTCCGCCCCGTACACCTCTTTTATGTGCGTAAGGCGGCCCTTATAACAATCGCAGGCGGCTACTAGCTTTACTCCGGGCAGCGACGTGGCCAGGCTCGCGTCGCCTTGCCCCATGCCGCCAGCACCCACCAGGGCAATCTGTATGTTTCCGTTTGGAGAGTACATGGCTTAGCTCTTCACCTGCATGGTCTGCGGATTCCACTCCACTATGCGCTTCTCGAAGTAACTCAAGTTCGACAAGACCGCCGGCGCGGCTGCCCGAAAACCAAACGTTGCATCTTCCACCACCGGCTTCCCAGACCGAATCGCCGTAGCAAAGTTCAGGTGATGGTCAAAGTGGTCGTCATATTTGGCAGGCGGGCTAAACACCTGCTCACTGCTCTGCCGCATTGCTCCGGTCGATGGGCGATCCGCAGGATACTTTTCGTGGTACTCCTTCAGAAACGCGGCCTGCTCAGCGTTTGAAAATGTCGAGATGCTGTATCCGGGTTCTCGCGCCTTTGAGGCAGCCGTCAGCGTCACGCCGTTGTCCCCCACTGTCATCAGGCCTTCGCTACCTGTAAAACGGAAGCCGGAACTCTCCTCAGCGCCGCTCACAAAGTTCACCCGCAAAACCAGATTGAAAGCCGGATGATTGGCTGTCTCAGGATAATCGAATAGTCCAAACAGCACGTCCGGCACATCACGCCCATCAGTCCAGAACCGAAGCCCACCTGTTGAGAAGACCCGCGTTGGACCAATAGCACCCGTAATGAAGTGCAGCCCCGAGAAGAGATGCACAAACAAGTCGCCTGCCACACCGGTGCCATAGTCGCGATAGCACCGCCAGCGGAAGAAGCGGTTTGCATCCCACTCGGTTTTCTGTGCCCGGCCCTGGAACTGCTGCCAGTCACACGTTTGAGTATTGGCGTCAGTTGGAACCGTATACTCCCAGGCACCCACAGCCGTGTTTCGATCCCACCACGCTTCCACCAGGTTCAACTTGCCAATGGCGCCACTGCGATAGAGCTCTTGCGCCTTCTGATAGATCACCGAACTGACGCGCTGGCTCCCCACCTGCAGAATGCGCCCGCTCTCCTTCTCTGCATTCACGACCGAATGCCCATCCTCTACGTGCTGCACCATCGGCTTCTCGCAGTAAACATGCTTCTTTGCTTTCAGGGCATCAACCGTAACCCGCTGGTGCCAATGATCGGGCGCGCCAATCAGCACCGCATCGATATCCGGCCGGGAGAGAATCTCCTGGTA
>CALMAV010000604.1:3003-9091 GCA_937859895.1 uncultured Bryobacterales bacterium
GGGTCGTGAAGATATCTTTGCCATAGACCTCGCGCATATGCTCGAGTCGGCCGTCGTAGCAGTCGCAAGCCGCAACGATTTTGGTCAAACCTGTAGCCGTTGAGCTTCTGGCATCAGTCTGGCCCATACCGCCACAACCGATCAGAGCAATCTGGATTTTGTCGCTAGGATTTCGAGCTTGACCTGAACTCTGGGCTGCGGCTAAAGCCGGAGCAAGTCCAGCTGCCGTTGCTGATTGAAGAAAGGAGCGGCGTGTTGCAATCACCCCTACTTTGTATCAGAAGAGGTGGACGGCTTGCTCTCCGTCTTTGCCGTGCTTGACTCAGTCTTAGAGGATGAATCAGACTTCGCAGGAGCGTCTGATTTCGAAGCGGAATCAGAGTTACTCTCTGATTTCCCGTCACCCTTCTTCTTCTCGCCATTCGCAGGCGAGTTAGATCCCTTTGCGTAGTCGGTAATGTAGAAGCCTGAACCTTTGAACTGAAGAGCCGGGGCAGAGAGCACGCGTTCAACTTTGCCGCCGCACTTCTCATGAACGGTGAGCGTGGCATCCGCAAACTTCTGCCGAACATCGAAGTGTTCACCACAATCTAGACATCGGTATTCGTAAAGAGGCATGGTTTCCAAACAGCTTTCAAGCTGCTTTACTTAGGAGCTTTCTCAGGCGTAACTACCTTGGGCGCTTTGTCGGTTATCGGATGCTGGTTAGCAGCAATAGGGCCCGAGCCATCGTCACTCAGTTGCGCAACATTCGTCTTGCCAGTCACCAGGTCAATCGACTTGTTGAGCAGATTGTCATCTGTTGTCTTTGGAGCGGTGCCGGGAATCGGGTTACCGTCCTGGTCTAGTTCGGGAGAGTTGTCGTTCTCGGCGAGTTGCACCGTCGGCACAACACCGGTATCCTGAATGGCTTTACCAGAAGGTGAGTAATATTTGGCAACCGATAAGATTACCGCGCCGCCATCGTCCATCTGAACGGTCCTTCGCACACTGGCATCACCGTAGCTCCGCTCCCCCAGTACTTGCGCCCGCTTGTCATCCATCAACGCAGCTGCCGCAATCTCTGCACCCCCCGCCGTTGCTCGATTGGTAATCACAACAAGTGGGCCCGTCCAAACTTCATCAGCGGGCTTGGCGACGAAGTCTTGCTTCGGAAATTTCTGCCCTTGCAGATAGGTGATTTCACCCTCTTTCAAAAACAGGTTCGCGAGCGCAACACCCTGCTGCTGATCGCCGGTTGAGCAGTGCCGCAGATCAAGAATCATGTACTTAGCACCGCCCTGCTTCAACTTCTGCAATTCGGTTTTAGCCTCACCCAGATGATTACTCGCCAAGCTGGAGACGTGTAGATAACCGACATTATCCGGGAGCATCTTGCCTGTAGCTGCCGGGGTAGGTACGTTCGCTCGAATCAGAGTGATCTTCTGAGGATCGGGATTCTTCAGCCGAAGCACTGTCAAATCGATCTTGGAATTAACATCCCCACGCAGTAGCTGCTCAGCGTACGCCAGCGGCATGTCTCGGGTAGCAACGTTATTGATGCTCTCAATCAGATCGCCGCTGCTGATGCTGGCTTTGTCAGCCGGTGAACCCGGCAGCGCATCTACCACCGCCACATAGCCGAATCGCTTGGCGAGTACCAACCCTACGCCAGCTCTTGCAGTATCCTCGCTCTTTGAAAATTGACGGTACTGATCTGCGTTCAGATAACTGGCAAACGGATCAACCGACTCCAGCAGGCCATTGATAGCGCCCAGCGTCACGCTCTTCATGTCAGGCTCTTCCACATACTCGAGCTTGATGTGCGCCAACACCTCCTGATAAACACGCAAGTGTGCGTAGACATCATCCGGAGATACGGCGCGCCCGCTTCTGGCTCCTAGGAGTAGCAGAAGCACAACACAGGTTGAGCTGCCTAGAATGGTCCACTTAAAACGTGAGTTCATGGAGGTTTGGGAAAGAGGAACGAAACACTTTCAGTATATCGCCGGATTGCTGGTCACACCCTCAATGGTGTAGACCGATCGGCTGCAGAGATGGCTCATTGTCCTGGGTGATGATGTCAGCTTTAACGGTAAAGTGAAAGGCGCTGCCCAGTCCGGGTTGGCTTTCCACCCACAAACTGCCGCCGAGCATGGACGCAAGTTGAAACGAGATCGTCAATCCCAATCCCGTTCCGCCGTAGCGCCGCGTGGACGACGTATCGGCTTGAGAGAAGGCTTCAAAAATGGCCTTGCGCTTATCCTCAGCGATACCGATCCCGGTGTCCGTCACAATAAAGTGGAGCACCGCGGACTCACTGCGGATAGAATCCAAAACCACCGCTAAGGTGACCGCCCCATGGCTGGTGAACTTCAAGGCATTATCAAGAAGGTTAATCAGAACTTGGCGGATACGTGACGAATCGCTCACCAACTGGTCAGGAATTGTCGGCTCGATATTTAAGTAGTAGCTGAGACCCTTTTGGCTGGCGCGCGCGCTGAGAGATCCAAATGCATCCTGAACAACCTGACGCAGTTGAAAGCCACTGTATTCCACCTCGAGTTTGCGAGTCTCGATCTTAGAGAAATCAAGAATGTCGTTGACAATACCCAGCAAAGAATTGGCAGAGGACTTCGCGATCTCCAGGTATTCACTTTGTTCAGCATCCAATTCAGTCGTTAGTGTGAGCTCGGTCATGCCTAAAATGCCATTGATGGGCGTCCGAAGCTCGTGACTCATATTGGTTAAGAAATCGCTCTTCGCCCGGTTTGCCGCCTCTGCTGCTTCTTTGGCGAGTAGCAAGAGCTCTTCTGTTTGGCGTCGAGTTGCTATCTCTTCTTCCAGGTGGCAGTTGGCTGCGGTTAGTTCTTTGGTTCTGTCCTGGACGCGCAGTTCCAGCTCATCACGTGACTGACGCAGCTTGCTTTCACTTTCACGGAGAGCGGCTGTGCGTTGATCCACCAACACCTTTAACTTCCGTTCTCGCACCGCCGCCTGGTTCATGCGTATTCGGTAAACGCCGCCATACGCGCCGAAGATCGCCAACCCTACTAACACCAGGAAGATACGTGTTTGATAAAAGTGCGGCTGTAGCGTAAGCGTCGGAGAACGGTAGTTGGACGTCCATTGTCCGCTGGTGCCGGCCTGAGCCAAAAAGTGATACTCGCCATGCGGGATGTTGGTGTAGAAAGCTGTACGACGTGCCTCCGAGTACACCCAGTCCTTGTCGAAGCCTTCCAGCATGTAGCGGAACTGGAGCTTGTTCTGTAGGTGGAGGTCAGGCTGGGTAAATTGAAACTCCAGTTTTCCTGCCCCTGGAGGAATGGTCGCGGGAGAATCCACCCGGACACTTCGGTTGTTCACCGTCAAGCGCTCTAACAGCAGTTGGCCGCCAATGCGCGGCGGTTGGTCCCGAGGTTGGGTGTAAGCAAGGCCCAAAGCAGTAGGAAAGTACAGGCGCCCATCTGGCCCGACGGAAGCCGCGGGTTGAAAGCCGCCATTGCATTCACGGCTCCTCAGCCCGTCAGAGACGTCGTAAGAAACTGGGTACATCGGGGCACGAGATCCGGCTGCATAAGCATTCAACTGAGCTTTTGCTACTTTGAAGATCCCGCGATTCGACGTCATCCAGAGGAAATGAAAGCGGTCCTCCACCACTGCACTGATTGCCCCATCGAATAAACCGCTTTCTCTGCCAAAAGCAACGGCCCGTCCTTTGCTGAAACGGTTTAGGCCCTTCATCGTCGCGACCCAGAGCACATCCTCCTTGTCACGATAAAACCCCAGAATGCCCAAGCTCGACAAGCCTGCTTCGGCTCCGAAGTTGTCGAAGTGTCCTTCTCTGAAAGTGCTCAGCCCTGCAGACGTTCCGACCCATAAAGCACCGCTTCGGTCTTCTGTAATGCAATGGACGAAGTCGTCCGGAAGGCCATCGGCAACGGTGTAAGTCTTGATTACTTTTCCGTCAAAGCGGGTCAGGCCCCGGCGGGTTCCAATCCAGAGGTTGCCAGTGTCATCTGTATAGGTAGCAACAATGAACCCGCTTGGAAGCCCACTCTTTTCCGTGAGAGTGGTTGTAACCTTGTCTGCCTCAATATGGGCGAGCCCGCGCCGTGTGCCGGCCCAAATTCCGTTGTCCGACCCCTGAGTGATCGAGAGAACCAGATCGTCAGGCAAACCATCCTTCACTGTGAAAAGCCTGGTCGAAGCATCGGTTCGTCTCATCAATCCGTGCTCAGAGCCGATCCACATGCGCCCTTGCCGGTCGTGAAAAACGGGCAGAATCGTATCGGCAGCCAGTCCGTCCTTTGTGGTCAGGGTGTTGAATGCCCCCTGCCTTAGGCTCAGCAGCCCGCGTCCTCCAGTGCCCATCCACAACGTTCCTTGTTTGTCTTCGAAAAGGCTTCCAATGTCGCTGTTCGCTAGTGGTGCCTCATTGTTCGCGGACGCAAACTTGCCTTCTGCATATCGGGTCAGTCCCTTGCCGCTGGTCCCGATCCAAATGCTACCCGCACTGTCTTCGGCCAACGCTGAGATTTCATTGCCGCTCAGCCCATCCTTCGTGGTGTAGTGCCGAACGGTGCCGGAAGCGATTCGATAAAGGCCAGTTGCGGTACCGGCCCACATGGCGCCCGTTTGGTCGAACAGAAAGCTCCTCAGGTCACTTCGGGCTAAGCCATCTGGTGTGTCCGGTTGCGAGAAGTGCCCTCCTGCGTAGACGTTCAGTCCCTTCTGGGTCAATATCCAGAGAGATCCATCGTCCTTCTCATGAACGGCCACAATCACGTTATCGGCCAGACCGTCCTCAGGACCGAACCGGCGGATAACGCCACCTGGCATGACCTGCAATAAGCCTGAACCATCGGTGCCCACCCAGATGGCACCTGTCCGGCTCTCGCATAATACGCTCACCGAAAGTGATTGCAGATCCGCAGGCGCTGCGAACGAGGTGAGCTTGCCTTGTCGGTACTGGGATAGTCCGCCACTCCCTGTGCCGATCCAAAGGGTGCCCTGGCGGTCAACCAGAAGAGAGCGGACCAGATTTGACCTCAGAGGCGAATTGGCCGAGTCGAAGTTGACAAATCGTACTCCGTCAAAGCGGGCTAGTCCTTCCTCCGTTCCAAGCCAGAGATAGCCGTCTGCTGTCTGGGCAATAGAGAGTACCGAATTCTGAGGTAACCCCTGCTCCGCCTGCCAGTTCTGAAGAATGAATTGATGCAGAGGTATCGACGGGTTGAGCCCAGCGGCGCAAACTGTCGGAAATGATAAAAGAACAAAACGACAAAAGTCGAAAAGAATCGCAATTCTTTGAGATTTGTCCTTTCTAATTCCGACCATATTGTTTGTCTCTATTCACTCGAATACCCACTTACTTACAATTCGAGCTCGCTAAATGATCCCTCTCCCTACTAGACTAGCGGCAATATGCAGAACGATGTATAGAGAGGTAGCACAAGTCGAACATAAATCTTTTGAAAAGATCTATTGTTATCGGTTGAATTGCCCGATAAGTCGATAGTAATCCGGCACGAAACGTCAGATTTCTCAGCTGGAACAACACAGGAGAGTAGATGAAGAAACTTGGAATTCTTCTTTTAGGGGCGGCAGCATTAGTCGAAGCCGGGCCAGTAACCGGCAGAGTCAAGGTGACTGGGGAATTGAGTAACATCGACCCGCAAGCGCAAGTAAAGGTCATCGTGAAATGGAAGTCACAACCCAGTGATCTGCACGATGGAAAAATAACAAGCCGAGGTGGTACGGGCGGCTTGCGTATCAAATCGATTCGGTCAAGCGCTCACCAAATGACAGCCGCCGCAGCTGCCGACCTGGCGAACGATCCTGAAGTAGAGCACATTTCCATCGACCATCCTCTTACGGCGAAGCTGGATAATACCGCTGGCGCTATCAATGCCAGTGCAGCAAGGGGCGCGGGTATTTATGGAACCGGAATCGGAGTGGCGGTTATCGACAGCGGCATCACGCCAACACCCGATTTGAACTACTCAGCCGCTAAGGGTTCTCGTATTGTTTATACACAGGATTTCGTCAATCCAATAGCGGCGGGAGCCCTAATACCTCCCGGGTATGGTCAGGATCAGTTCGGGCA
>CALMAV010000605.1:0-13545 GCA_937859895.1 uncultured Bryobacterales bacterium
TCGGAGAAGCTAGCCGCGCCAATGGGAGCGAGCATGAACTCCTGCAGGTCAACCGAACTATCGGCATGCGCGCCCCCGTTGATCACGTTCATCATGGGCACAGGCAGCACGCGCGCATTGACGCCGCCCAGATAGCGATAAAGCGGGGTGACTTCTGATTCGGCTGACTCGCTGGCAGCGGCCATAGAGACAGCCAGGATTGCATTAGCGCCGAGCTTAGACTTGTTCGGAGTGCCATCTAGATCCAGCATGGTCCGATCAACCAGCGTTTGGTCCGATGCATCGACGCCGGCTAGTGCCGCTGAGATCTTCCCGGTAATGTGGCTCGCAGCCTGACGCGTGCCTTTACCGAGATAGCGACCCGTGTCGTTGTCACGTAACTCAACTGCTTCGTGCTCGCCGGTGGACGCGCCGGATGGCACTGCTGCGCGACCAACCGTCCCATCTGCGAGATACACATCGGCTTCCACGGTCGGATTGCCACGTGAATCCAGGATCTCTCTACCTATAACTTTTACGATTTCCATGCAGGTTCGAATTTCACTGTAGCAAGGGCGACCGTGCTAAAAGCTGCCCGTAGCGGTATACTCAGGGTTCGTGGAAGGTGGTGAATTTTAGTTGGCAGAAGTCCATATACAGGACGGTGAGACTCTGGAAAGCGCGCTACGCCGCTTCAAACGCAAAGTCCAGCAAGAGGACATTGTGAAGGAGATTAAACGGCACTCTTTTTATCTGAAGCCAGGGGAGAAGAGGCGCACCAAAGAGGCACTGGCCCGCAAACGGAACCGCAAAAAGCGTCCACGCGAGATCGAATAGCTCCGTAGTAGCTGGTATAGCCCGCTGACCCCGAAAAGGGCGGCGGGCTTTTTCATTGTCGCGACTTCAGAAGTGTTGGGTATAGAGCGGGCCAGATAAATTGCTTCTCGATTGTCTGACTAGTAACGACTGAATTGCGCAAACGACCTCTCTCCCGCGCGAAAACTTCATCGCAATTAGCTGGCAGGCAATGGTCGTAGCTAATATCAAGGGTGTGAGATGGCTGATCATCTACTTGAGCGGTTCGGCACTGGGGTTAGTGTTACTAATGTCCAGCTGGTGGGCAGTTCGGGAGCTGCGTTTACGGAATGTGGAACAGAGGTACTCGCGTGAATTCATACCAGGCATGAAAAGGCAAGAGATCGAAAGTCGGCTCTTGTCAGAAGGCATTCGATTCTGGCCAGGGCCACCCCAATACGAGTTTGTATCACTCGGGGAGGAGGTTCGTTACTCCATCGTCTGCGCTCCGAGAGAGGTGGGCTTAATGCTTCAATTCAAAGTGGACGGCAGTACGCCTTCAGGAACGGATCTCTTACAAAGCGTCAAACCTGTCCGAGAAGAACGTGGGTGTGCGTAATTAGCGGAACCGATGTCCGCTTAAATCGCGCCAAGTCTAATTATCTTGCTGAACTCGTACTGTATTATCCGTTCGTAAGCTAGACATTGTCGATGATTTAATACCGTCGAAAACTGAAGCTGCCCGTTATCGACAGAAGGTATCGGCAATGGCGAGTTGGCCGTTGAAGAGAGCCAATGGAATCTGATCAGCGCGAGTGTAAGTGGCGGGCATCTCACTACGGCGAAGTATCGTCACCAGTTAGCGGCTAGGATCAGCGATCCAAACCTCGAGGGTGCCGGTAGCGGGACATAGAGCCGCTTTCTTGCGCATTTCTGCTTTGGTGTCTGCCGCAGAAAGAACCTCAATAGCTCGTAGCTGTTATAGCCCGCTGGCCCGAAAAGGGCGGCGGGTTTCTCGTTTTGAAGGAATCTATGAGGCAATCAGTGAGCTAGCGCAATCACCGTGACCTTTCAATCACCATCTTTTCCGCTGCAACCCTAGCGCCGTAGGTACTTTCGGGTTAGGAAAAGCCTGATGGCAGAAAAGACGAATGTTCTGATAGCATCCTTTTTCAGAGCACATGCCAAGGCTTTCTTCCAGCGTCGCGTTTTTTCTTTTATTCGTCCTTGTGAGGCTGGCCAGTGCCCAGACTGAACCTCCTCTCTCTGACGCGATGAAAGTCTTCAAGAGCGGCGACTACAAGACGGCTATCCCGCTGCTCCGGGCCCCGGTGCCGAAAGAACAGGAAGCAATCACCCGCGCCGCTCTTTTGTCTGCACTTGTCTACGAAGGTAAGGCTGACGAGGCAGCCGATCTTTCTGATTCGCTCGCCGCGCAATACCCTGATGTGCCTGAGGTAATGGCCGCGCGCGGTGAACTGCTGTACTACCTGGGCGATGTGTTTGGTGCCGACAAGCTCTTTCGTTCCGCCCAGCGATCTAAGCCGGCGTTGGCCCGTGCCTATTTGGGCCTGTACCGTTTGTTGCACGCCGCTTCTTACTACCGTTCTGCGCGCATGAACTGCTTGGCCGCTCACCAATTCGATCCGGATGATGCGCTGATTACGCTCGCTTTCATTCGCTACCTGGTTCCCGATAAAAGGCGTGAGATGGAGGGTCCGTTCATGCAGACCCACCCTTGGTTTGCCGAACACTATGAGCGACACGAGCAGACTTCAGCTGCCATCAACCAGGAGCTTAAGCAGCGAAAACTATTTGAGATGGAAGGCGGACCGCAAGAGCTTACCTTGCACTTAGTCGACTTGTTATACGGCCCCACTCGTATTCGGGGCTTTGGTTTGGAAGTGGCTATCGAAAATAACCACCCGCTCCGATTACTGTTGGACACTGGTGCAAGCGGTATTGTCCTTAGGGAAGGTGCTATCGACAAAGCCGGCTTGAAGCACATTGGTTCTACTGAGTCGGGGGGCGTCGGGAACGGAACGATTCGAAAAGGTTTTGGCGCTTTTGCGTCCTCTTGCACAATCGGTAAAATTCCGTATAAGAACTGCCTCTTCGAAGGTATGGAGGGCAAAGGGCGCATTGCAGGAGATGAGGACGGGCTCATCGGCACGGATTTTTTCTCTGACTATCTGATCCACATCGATTTCCAGCAACGTTTGATGCATCTGAAGCCGCTGCCCTCCAGAGAACCGAACGCACAAGGCTACGACCGTACAATCCCGCCAGACGAAGCAGATTTTACGCCGATCTTCCGCTTCGGTCATGAGCTCATGATCCCGACCAAGGTCAATGGAAAGAGCTCAGGGTTGTTTCTGCTGGACACTGGTGCCTCTGCGTCTAACATCGACTCTTCTTTTGCCCGGCTCTCGACGAAAATTCACGGCGACGAGTACACGACCATTAGAGGAGTATCGGGTAAAGTCAAAGACGTCTATGCCGCTGATAAAGCCGAACTGCAGTTTGGCCATTTTCGACAAAATAATCTTGGTTTGACGGCTTTTGATCTGAACAACATGCCTCATCACCAGGAGGTGCGCATGTCTGGCATTCTCGGGATGCCTGTTCTTGTCTTGTTTCGCTTGGACCTGGATTACCGCAATGGGCTGGTCCGCTTTGACTACATCTTGAAAGGCAAGTAGCTGGTTTGCTTACCTGAACAGATCGGAAAGCTGAATGGACAAGTCGCCCGCTCGGAGAGTTCCGTCGAAGATGAGATGGCCGGAGCCGGCGCCGATATCTGAAGAGAAACACAAAGCTGCTTTCGACTCGGGATCAATTAACCAAACCCCACGGACTCCCCACGCCAGGTAGCGTTCAGCTTTCTCCCGCATAACGAGGAAGCTTTGTCCTGGCGACAGGATCTCAACTGCCAAGGCCACAGGAGGAAGGGCATGACCGTTTTCCGCTTCTCGAAAGCCATTAGCGTCAGACACCATCACATCCGGTGTCATCCAGTCACTCCGCTCCACCGCTTTTTGATTCAGAGACACCTCTGGTAAAGCAATCATCCCCAGCGGTTCCCCGGCACTACTTAGCAAAGTAAGCGCACGTTTCTGCAATGAGGCATGCGTAATGGTAGGCACAGGCTTTTCGATCAATACTCCGTCGATGCACTCATACCGCCCGAGATCAATGTCATGAATGGTAGGAACAAGTTGGCTTGCCAAAATATTGATCTCCTATTCAATATTGCCACTAGGCGGTCAGATTCGCTCTGTTAAGGGAGGCGCTCTCACTAGAATGAGAAGATGTCAGCCGTGCCGCCCCCCGAGTTGGAAACGCCGTCCATCTCGTTTGATCAGATACAAGAACTTGAGAGTGCTTATTTACTCCAGAATTACGCCCGATATCCTCTCGCGCTTCATCGCGGGAAAGGCTGCTACGTCTATGATCTGGAGGGCAATCGCTACCTCGATCTAATCAGCGGCATCGGCGTTAACTCGCTGGGCTACGCCCACCCAAGAATCACCAAGATCATTCGGCAACAAGCGGGATTACTGATTCATAGTTCCAATCTTTACTATCACGAGTACCAGGGTCGCTTAGCCGAGCGCCTCGCACGCGCGAGCGGCTTGGGGCGCAGCTTCTTCTGTAACTCGGGCGCTGAGGCAATGGAAGGCGCGCTGAAGATGATTCGCTCGCATGGTCACGCGCTTAGCACTGAGAAGTACGAAATCGTGTCGCTTGAGAACTCGTTTCATGGACGCACCCTGGGCGCGATTTCCATTACTGGCCAACCCAAATATCGGAAAGACTTTGAGCCGCTTCTTCCCGGAGCCCGCTTTGTACCCGGTAACAACATCGCCGCGTTAGAAGCAGCTGTCAACGAAAGGACAGGCGGCATTGTTCTTGAATTTATTCAGGGCGAAGGCGGTATTAACCCTATCTCTGAGCCATTCGCCCGTAAGGCCCGCGAGCTCGCCGATAAGTTCAACGCACTTCTGGTTTTCGATGAAATCCAATGCGGTGTCGGGCGGCCGGGTGCATACTTCGCTTATCAGTTGCTTGACCCGGTGCTGCTTCCCGATATCGTCATCGCTGCTAAACCGATGGCTTGCGGATTGCCTCTGGGCGTTGTTATCGCAAATGAGAAAGCCGCGGCTACCATCAAGCCCGGCATGCATGGAACGACGTATGGCGGTGGTCCGCTTGCCTGTCGTGTCGCGCTCGAGTTCTTCGACATTCTCGACGAACTTCTGCCTTCCATTAATGCAGTAGGCGGCTATTTCCGCATGCGCCTGACTGAGTTGATGCGGCAATTCTCGTTTATTAAAGACGTCCGCGGCCAAGGCCTGATGATTGGCGTCGAGCTTGACTTCCCATGCAAGCAACTTGTGCTGGACGGGATGAAGGAAGGCGTTCTGTTCAACTGTACGCACGACACAGTATTGCGCTTCCTGCCACCCTATATTCTGACCGAGTCCGATGTCGACCGCGCGATTGACCTGCTCAAGCGCATCTTCTCAAAGCCTCGCGAATCTTAAAGCCGTTTAGGTGATTGTCGGCAAGCTGCTCCGAAAGCTCCTACACCGCGAAGGAAATCACAGAATACAAAAATAATCTATCTCTCCTGCCTTCAGTAACTTACTTCCGTTTGGGAGGGTTTGCGAAAACAACAGCAGGATACATCTTGTTGCGGGTCAGGCGAACGAAGGCAGCGACGGCCCTAAAAGCAAGGAGATCTGATGAGGGTTGTTGTTGCAGCCACGCTTGGAATGGCCTTTTGGGGCGGCCTCGGTTATGGTCAGGCAACGTTTGAGGTAACCGGTACGCCGGTTCCGCCAGATCTCCTTAAAGCAAATTTCGGTTCACTGCCGAAGAGCATTGGTGCCTTCGACACTAATATCTGCAACCTAACGGAGCTGAAGCAAACCGTTATCAGTAGCAGGATTTATCAAGGGCTTGCATCATCAAATCGTGACTTGCAGCCACTAGGGCGGCAGCTGGTACTTGCCGCGATGTTGAAAAGACAGGCACACCGGCCGATAAACATTTTTGCCTGGAGCTTGGGTACAGTAACCGGAGTGTTTTCGGTCGTCAGCGCCTCGAAGTACGCGCTTCCGGGTAACTGGGCGACGGCCGTTGCATTCGCGTCCTTGACGAGTCAGCAACTGCTGGGCTCGTTGAAGCCGCCGACAACGGTGGATGAGATTGAAAAGTTTGAGTCACAGGCGCTTGAGCCGTCTTTTATGTTGGACGGAGGCTCTTGTGTGCAACGTACGGTTTTCGTTGTGGTTTCAAATCGTGCTAAAGCAACGAATTTGAGTTTTCACGTTCGTTGAGTTTTGCTATCCCGCGTGCGGGCACACGCGATGGCTGCACCGGTTGGGGAGCCGTTGTAGTTTGGATGCAACCTCATGCAAGCGACGTGAGAAGGAGTGCTGGACTGGGCATCCGGCACTCAGCCGAAGCGGCTGATTTCATCCTTGGTCAGACGCTTCGGCAAGAATTTACATGCTCTTGAGTTTCGCGTTCGCTGAAGCTTGCCTTCCCGCGTGCGGGCACACGCGATAGTCACAACGGTTGGGCACCGCTGCGGCTCGGAAGCTAGCTTCACAAAGGTGAACGCGGATGGAGTGCTGGACTGGGCATCCAGCACTCAACCGAAGCGCGCGATTTATCCTTGGTCGCGCGCTTCGGCATACAATTCTTCCTTGGCTCGCTTCTCCCATCGGATACCTTACCCGATCTCATCGAACTCCTACACGCAGCAGATTGCAGCTCTACGCAAAGCCGGTGCAGCTCTTCTCGACTTAACAGTTTTGAACCCGAGTCGCGCGTTTGCTGACTACCCTCATGACCTTATTCACCACGCCTTTGCAGATGTTCACGACTTCACCTATGAGCCGCATCCTTTCGGCACCGAGTCGGCGCGGGAAGCTGTTGCGTCTTACTACGATCGGCGCAGTCTAACCGTTCACCCCGAGAGAATCGTTCTTACAGCCAGCACCAGCGAAGGGTACGCAATTTTGTTCAAGCTACTTTGTGACCCCGGCGAAGAAGTTTTAATTCCTTCTCCCTCCTATCCGCTCTTCGAGTATCTGGCGTTTGCCGAATCCATCAGCGCCATCCCGTACCGATTAAATTATGACGGTGCCTGGTACATCGACTTCGAAGATCTGCAAAAGCAGATAACCTCTCGAACGCGCGCAATTGTCATCGTCAATCCAAACAACCCGACCGGCACTTCTCTCACCTCCCGCGAACTCGACAAATTAGTTTTGATCGCGCACAAAATGCAGATTCCGATCATTTCCGATGAGGTATTCACCGATTACCCAGTCACACCGCGGTGCGACATCGCTCGGACGCTGATCGAAGTTGAAGATGTGTTGAGCTTCTCTCTTAACGGTCTGTCGAAAGTCGCTGGGATGCCGCAAGTCAAACTCGGGTGGCTGGTAACCAATGGGCCGGGAGCCGAACAGTTTGCCGCCCGCGAACGCCTTGAAATCTTATGCGATACCTATCTTTCGGTCAATGCGCCTGCCCAGAGCGCCTTGCCGGCACTTCTAAGCGCGGGTGAAATGTTCCAGAAGACCATCGGCAGTCGCCTCGAAGCTAATCTGCAATGCCTTGACAAGTTGCTCATAGGATCCGCAGCAAGCCGGCTGCAGTTCGACGGTGGTTGGTCGGCAATTGTTCGGCTACCCGGCATGGGCGATGAGCAAGATTCCGCGGACAAGCTACTGACCGAGGAAAGCGTGGTGGTGCAGCCGGGCTATCTGTTCGATTTGCCCACTTCTTACATTGTGATCAGTCTTCTCACCAACCCGGAAGAGTTTGAGCAAGGAGTAGCTGCTCTTTGCAGACTCACCGAGCGCCAACTTACTCAAGAGTAAAAGCCGACTTAACTTGGTAAGTAGCTTTCGCTACTAAATCATGAACGGTCAAGTTGATGGGGTAAGTGCCCTTGGGACTGGACTTAGACGTAGTCAACTGCAAGTTGCCGGGAAGAACCTGCGCTGGATAGAAGCCGTCACCTGTCAACTCGGCGGCATTAGGTTGCTGGATAAATGGCTTACCGTCCGGGCGTAGCACCAGTAGATCGTACACAACATGGTATGCATTCTGCCCTTCAGTCTTGAAATTCACGATCTCGAATCTGGCAAACACGGGATCGCCCGGGCTGTAGGCAGGCAGCCCTAACGCTTCACGATCATTCTCACCGCGAAGAAACTCAAGATGCTGTACGGAAACCGAGTCCGACGGAGTTACCGAAACTCCACCAATGGAGAAGGGTAATGTCTGAGTCGCAGCGGTACTGCCGATGGCATCCTTGACCTCAATGCGCAGGTGCCCCTTGCCCGCCGCGAGGAACGAGGGAAGCGTAAACGCGACGCGGCGCTTGGGAGTCCAGCTTTTATCCTCATTGCTGAGTTCGGTCTCCACCGTTCCCATCACTGGCTCGGCAAAAGGCTTTCCGCTTCCATCCTCGACCGTTGCCGAGTAATTCAGGGAGATGCTTTTTACCTGTTGGCCACTAACTTTAGTCGCAAAGCCGGCAATCTGAAACGTCCCATGCAATTCATCCCCGGGCATAAAACGAAAGCTCGGAGAAACGAACGGGCCATCTTCGGAGCTTTGAATGCCGGCGTTGATGATGGAAAGAGCCGAGTCAAACGACCCCGCGTATGCATCGGGCAAGTAGCAGGCTAAGCAGAGCACGACATACAGGGCGACATGACTGAAACTAAAGCGAGCGAACAAACGCGTTCGACGGCAAGAGCGAATGCCTGGTTGATCTGCGTTTTCCTGTTGACCGTTGTCATCGGCCTTAGCCAGGCTGCGCTGGGGCAAGCCGCGCATCCGGCCACCGGCCGGCGTATTGCTCCAGTGATGGGCATTGGGGGTGCTGATTGGCTCGTCCGTGAAGAGCGGGCCAGTGAGGAACAGCCCGCAAAAGCGCTGGATGCCTTGAACTTGAAGCCTGGGATGTTTGTTGGCGACGTCGGTGCGGGCACCGGCTTCTACAGTACCCGTATCGCGAAGCGAGTGCTGCCCGGCGGCAAGGTATTTGCCAACGATATCCAGCCTGAGATGATCGAGCGATTGAACAAAACTCTCGCAGCACAAAAAGTCACCAATGTGCAAACGGTGCTGGGAACCGAATCTGATCCCCGGCTGCCGGCCGGACTGCTGGATATGGTCGTTATGGTGGATGTCTATCACGAGTTATCGCGCCCCCAGCGTATGCTCGACCAAATTAGGAACGCGCTGAAACCTAACGGCGAACTGGTGCTGCTGGAATTTCGCAAAGAAGATCCGAGTGTACCCATCCGTCCTGAACATAAGATGAGTGTGGCCGAGGTAAAAGCCGAGGTTCTACCTGAAGGGTATCAGTTTGAAAAGGTATTAGATACGTTACCGTGGCAGCATATTATCTTCTTCGCAAGTCCCTCGGTACGAACTAGGTCAGACCAGGCGCCGTGACGGTCAACACACATATTTCGTCAACAGCCATCAGCCGGTACCTTAAGTTTGATCGGCAGCAATGGAAGGCCCTACGCGCGCAAACTCCCATGCTGTTGAGCGAGGAAGACCTTGTGATGCTCCGCGGAATAAACGATGAAGTGTCACTTGGTGAGGTGGAAGACATTTACGTTCCGCTATCTCGCTACCTGAATCTGCACGTCGCCGCGATTCAGCATCTCTACGATGCCCGCCGTGAGTTCATGGGCGAGCCGGCACCGCAGAAAGTTCCTTATATCATCGGCATTGCAGGCAGTGTGGCAGTTGGAAAGAGTACCTTCTCGCGTGTGCTGCGAGCCTCCCTAGCACGCTGGCCCGACCATCCGCGAGTAGACCTGATCACCACTGACGGCTTTCTTTATCCCAATCACGTCCTGCAGCAACGAGGCTTGATGAAGCGCAAAGGCTTCCCGGAAAGCTACAACCTCCGTCGCCTCCTACGCTTTTTGGCTGACGTAAAAGCAGGGGTACGGAGGGTCTCTGCGCCAGTTTATTCTCACCTGCAGTACGACATAGTTCCCGACCAGCAGCAAACTGTTGAGCAGCCCGACATCCTGATCCTGGAAGGACTAAACGTCCTCCAATCACCGGGGGAGGGACGTGATTCGCTGCGAGTCTTCGTATCGGATTTCTTCGACTTTTCTATTTACATCGACGCCGACGAAGCGACTGTCGCGCGCTGGTACATTCAGCGATTCCTGCGCTTGCGGGATACCATCTTTCAAGACAGCCGCTCATACTTTCACCGTTATGCAAAATTGACTGGGAGCGAAGCCCGAACCACCGCCGAGAGCATCTGGACAGACATCAACCTGCCCAACCTGCGCGAGAACATAAAGCCCACCCGCGAACGCGCCCACCTGATTCTAGAGAAGGGTGACAAGCACCAGGTGGAGAACGTACATTTGCGGAGAGTGTGAAGCTACGCGAGAGTTTATATATTAGCAGCTGCTGGGATCAGAACCGTTGAGCAGTTTCCAATCATTGCTTAACCAACTGCCGTGCGTTTTCGTTAGAACATGACAGGAGATCAGAATCTCGACCTTGTCCTTGTGCCCACGCACGCCATCAGGCACAGCCGCAAGAATGGTTTGATTCCAGAGACTATTTTCGATCCGGTGGTCAGAGTCTCCCGTGCCTGACGTCTTCAAATCTCGGCTATACCAGACTTTTAGACGCGCCTCATCAAGCGGCTCTGCTGGAGGCTTGTACGTATAATCATGGATATTCTTGAGGACCTGAGAAAGCTCGTTCGCTTGCTGTTGCAGTTGTGAAGGAAACTGATTGTTGTTGAAGAGCCCGCGAAGAAACCGCAAGATAAGCCTTCATATCTCTCAGTTCTAAAGGAATGAAGTCTTGCATCACAAAGTACAGCTCCAATTGCGCCCTCAAGGCATGTTGTCCTTTTTCCTTGCACTGGTCCATGGAATTAAAGTCACGCTTCTTCCCTTGTTGGCGACATAGATCAATCATTGCTCCCACGCACTGGTCTTGAAATCCCTTAGTAAGCTCCTCAGCTATATAGAGTTTGTACATTTGGTTGTTGAGTACATCAATGAGAGACTTGACACGGTCGGAACGTCTCAGAATCCATAGTAGACGCGAATCTGTCCCGCAGTTGATCAATCGAGCGAAGATCTCTGTGCAGGGGCTCGAGACAATCTCCTTCAATCTGCGAAGTAAAAAGCAGCGGCTGCTTCTCGAATGAACTGCGACAGGAAGAGTAGCTTTCTTGCAGAACCGAGACCTCCTCGGAGATTTCGCGTAGTTCAACAACCGATTGACGAACTCTGCCTTCGCTAGCCGCGGAGCGGACGTGTGTACAGTCTACTGCTACCACCGTCAGTGATAAACCAATAACAGCAATAGTGATAGTCAATGCAATAGGAACGTAGTATCCTACTGTGGGTCCCTGCCACCAGGATCCGTAAAACGCTCTCTGTACGCCTGGACAACTTCCGATGTGCTCAGATATTGTTTGCCACCCCCATATATGAACGGGAAATTTGCCAAGAGTTTTCCTTTCCTGACTTATCGCAATCGCATGCTGCTGAACAACGTTGTCATCAGGAGCCGTCGTGAATAGAAAGAATTGGGAGATAGTTTTTGGAAAACAATCAGCATCTTGTACCACCGTGTCAAGATCTGTGTGGGTAATAGACTTGTTAAGTAGACCGGCTCGGCCTTTGCACTGAACTGCAAATAGTTCTTGATCGGCCGTATAGCCGAAAATATCTACGCCTTCTTGTTTTTGACCTAAACGGCCGTGCCGTTGAAAAGACCTCCCGTACAATTCAGAAAATAACGCTCGGCAAAGACGCTCAAGTTCCTGCCAATCTTGCGGAATCGGGTACTCTATCGATGTTGGAGAAGGCATGCTGCAGGTGCTGTATGAGACCTAAGTACGAAGTCCAAAACCTAACCAGCGTCCCAATCTTATCAATTTTCGACCTGAGTAGATGGCTAGAGTTGTAATCTACTTCGATCGATTTTAGAAGGTTGCCGATCGCACGGCGAAAAAATCGTTTGCTTTGTGATCATCAATACGAGGAATTTACCCGCGCCGGGAAGTTAGAACGCAAGAACCTATCTTCTCTACGCAAAAAAGTTTCCGTCGAGTTTTTACGCTTAGCCCGTTTGCGATGGACTGCTCTGAGGGGATTTGGTGGACCTGGACGGGTTCGAACCGTCGACCTCTTCCATGCCATGGAAGCGCGCTCCCAACTGCGCCACAGGCCCACTGTTGCTGCTTTGTATGCAGGTTCCGTGCCTTGCGCTCAGAGCCCGATACGTCATGAGAATAGCACAAACCACCGTACCGTTACCTGGCCTGCCGGTAGTTCAATTAAACCGGTTGAATACCCTCAATTGGCTATTGACTCTCCCATCGAAGGGGTTGAGAATCAAACGGTCGGAGATAGCGTGACCGCAGAGTTGGCGTCCTCGACCTTGTCCGTCCATGCAGAATGTTCAGTCCAAAGTAGCTGCTTCGACCCAGGATGTTTCTCCTGAGCGCGAGGAATTGCGGTGTAACCGTAATGCAGACATGCACTACACGCCCGTTGACGAGTTGTTCCACGAATTACGACAACCTCTTGACGTAATCGAAACGTTGGCTTACTACCTGGAGATGACTTCATCAGACAAAGTTGTCTGTGCGCATCTCCAAAAGATTCAAGCTATGGTCTTACGCGCCAATCAGCTGTTGCAAAGCAGCGAATTATCATCCTGCTTTCCCCCAACGGTAAATCACCATTAGCAAACCACTACAATGAGCTGTTTCTCCTAAGCAAATGTTGGAACCAGACATTTGCTTAGGAGTTTGTGTCGCTAGTTGATATCTGCTCTAAACGCTCTCGAAGTTCTTGAATTTCGCGGCGGTACTCGCCAAGCCGACCCACATGAGCTAAGCCCTTCAGGTGTTGCCGGAGCGGTCGTGCCGGCGTGCCCCAGACTGGCTCGCCAGCCTTGATGTGCTGCTTGGTCACAATGCCACTCTGTGCGCCTAGAACAGAATGGCTATCGATTCGCGCTCCATCCGCGATTCCCACTTGCCCACCAATCACAACGCCATCGCCAACTGTCACGCCACCCGAAAACCCGGTCTGCGCTGCAACTACAACATCCCTGCCGATCCGAACATTATGCGCAACGTGCACAAGATTATCGAGCTTGGTTCCCCTGCCAATTACGGTGCGACCCAGCGCTGCACGATCAACACACGTGTTCGCCCCGATCTCCACATCGTCCTCAACAACAACGGTGCCGACCTGCGGAAACTTGTGATAGCCCTCAGCAGTGCGAGTGAACCCAAACCCATCTGCGCCGAGGACGCATCCGGAGTGGAGAATGGAGCGCGCGCCAATCTTTACCCCGCGGTATACCGTCACGCGTGGGTGTAGGGTCGTATGGGCCCCAATCGTTACATCATCGCTGAGGACGCAGTGACCTCCAATCGAGCAGCCTAAGCCAATCGACACATTGCGTCCAATCGTAACGTAGGGCCCAATGTACACATCTTCAGCCACCGTGGCGCACTCCTCAATAAGGGCCGTTGAATGCCGGGAAGCTTCTTGGGCAGGCGGCGGGTAAAGCTTCATCAGCACATGCGCAAAGGCAATACGCGGGTCAGGAACGCGAACGAGATTGGTTCGGCTAACACTTCCAAAATCAGCGTGCACAATCAGGCAACCGGCCTGGGATTTCGCCGCTGCAGCCTGTGCTTTTGCATGGGCAGCA
>CALMAV010000605.1:13555-16285 GCA_937859895.1 uncultured Bryobacterales bacterium
CCTCCTCAAGTGAGTTCGCTCCGGTAACCACATGCTGCCCATCGCCCTCAAAACTTGCTTGGCAGAAGCGGGCAATCTCAGCCACAGTTAGGGAAGCCATGACACATACTTAACATGGGGTATGGCGATTGATCCTTCGGCAACCGTATCGCCAACCGCCCGCATCCATGCAGGTGCAAGCATTGGGCCACAATGCCGAATCGGCGACTATTGTGTCATCGAGCAGGATGTCACGCTAGGCCCTAACTGCCTGCTAGAGCCCTATGTCTATCTGAAACGCTGGACCACGCTGGGGCAGGGCAATGAGATCTCAGCCGGCACGGTGCT
Organism: uncultured Bryobacterales bacterium; assembly: GCA_937859895.1. GTDB lineage: Bacteria > Acidobacteriota > Terriglobia > Bryobacterales > Bryobacteraceae > Bog-105. The sequence goes on from CALMAV010000605.1 coordinate 13,883, forward strand.
CGGATCAGATCCGTTGGATAAAGCCTTTACGGGTGAGCGAAGTTATCTGGTCATCGGGGATGGCAACAAGATTCGCGAACACTACACGATCTCTCGCGGTACACAGCCTGAGTCAGTGACCCGTATTGGCGATGGCAACTACATCATGACTTCGGGCCACATTGCGCACAACTGCGTGCTAGGCGATCGCATCACGATTGCCAGTTGCGCGCTGATAGCTGGGCACGTCGAGATTGAGAATGAGGCCTTCATCTCCGGGGGTGTTGTCGTCCACCAGCACACGCGTATTGGGCGCCTGGCCATGGTAGGAGGCAATACACGCGTTAATAGCGATCTGCCGCCGTTCTTCCTCTACACCGATTTCAATGTAGCCGCGCGCGGGTTGAACCTAGTCGGGTTGAAGCGTGCAGGATTTGCGCGCCAGGAGATCAGCCGTTTGAAAGCAGCTTATCGAGTGCTCTATCGTTCAGGTTTACCACAGGAACAGGCGCTGGGGCGGATCGAAGCCGACCTGCGGTCCGAATACACCGATCACTTGGTGCGATTCATCAGAAACAGTAAACGCGGCATCTGTCGGGAACACGGCACTGCAAGGCTCACTCAGAACCCACTCGCGCCATCTGCAGATGACTGAGCGAGTTCGCATACTGCGCTATACCCTTGTAGAGCGCCTCCGCAATCTTCTGCCGAGTTTCGCCAGTGCGCAACGCGTGCTCGTCATGCGGGTTGGAGACAAAGCCGATTTCAGCCAGGATTGATGGCATAGTCGCCCCAATCAGGACCACAAAGGGAGCCTGCCGGACGCCGCGATCGCGCGATCGATTGTTGACCTTTACCGAGGACGCCCACAAAGCTGATTGCACCTGCTGAGCAAACTCGCGCGACTCTTCCAGCTTGGCTTGCAGAACAGCGCGATGCAACAGGTCGCCCAGATCTGAGATGGAACTCGCCGAAGCAGCATTCTCGCGAGTGGCCAGGTCAACGCTGTGCCGATCGTTCGTAAAATTGAAGAAATATGTCTCTACTCCAGTGGCGCTGGGCTCAGGGGAAGAGTTCGCATGAATGGAAAGAAAGAGATCGGCCTTCTCATTGTTCGCGATGCGGGTGCGCTGCTCCAGCGGTATGAAGGTGTCGTCCGGGCGGGTGTAGATCACCTCCGCCCCCAGCCGTTGCGTGATCAAGCGGCCCAGCCGCAGCGCAACATCAAGGACCAGTTCTTTTTCTTCCAGACCATCCGGGCCGATAGTGCCGGTGTCATGACCGCCGTGACCAGCATCGATCACCACTTTGCCGAGCTTGAGCCCAAACACGCGAACCAGTGACTGATCGTTATTGCGTGTGCGTGCAGCAGGCGCTGCAGCACCGGAGGTTTTGCCATCACGATTAACCGCCAGAGGACGTAGCGCCGTCAGTGCGGCCGAATTGGTAACCAACGGCGCTTTGCGGGAGGCTGCCGCAAGCCGGCTAGGCACGGGCACAGGCACAGGCGGGGGGTCGGTCAAAGTCAACTGAGCAAGCGGCGGCGTAGAAACAGTCTCAATGGGCAGTCGCTCTGTAGGTTGATAGAACGCTGAGATGCCCAGTGAAGGAGCATTTGAAAGTGCGAGTGGGGCAAGCTGCGCAGGCACCCTGTTGCGAGCGACAGTAACTGGAGGCAGCAGCACTCGTTTTGGCCGCAGTTCTATCATCAGCCGATCGGGATTAACCAGCTGGGACGAAACCACGTCAACCGGTCCAACCAGATCAAGCACCACGCGAGTCTTGCCGGGACTAACCTCTGCGATACGAATCTGCTTCAGCCGCTTGTCATCTACCAGGATTGTTTGCAGGCCCCGATGCGCGCTGAGCGGGGGACGAAGGCCGGTCAGATCAAAGTACAACCGGCTAGGCTTGGCAATGGCATCGGTTGTCAGACGGTAATTGCCTTGCGTCTGAATAGCAATGCGAGTGACGTCACCAAAAGACCAGAATCGGATAGCCTCCAGACGCGGCGGGGCAACCGCAGCGGGCCGAGTTGCGCCTAAACAGGTCAACGTGAGCGAAAGAGAAAGCAACGTTCGTTGGGGAAGGCGCAACATGAAGCTGTAAGGGCAGGGAGCTATAACGTCGCGAACAAATGCAATTGGTATTGTTCGAAGGCATTATACCGTGAAAAATCGAGTATGAATGTTACTATCGCGCTATGAGTGTGGCCGGTTTCGTGCTGACCGGCGGCCAAAGCTCTCGGATGGGTCGGGACAAGGCGTTGCTGACAGTCGATAACCAGCCGCTTGTTTCCAAAATCGCAAGCACTTTACAAACCGTTGCTGACCCGGTCATATTGGTTGGCCACCCCGAAAAGTTTCGTGCGCTGCCATGGCGGTGTCTCTCTGACTTACGACCAAATGCGGGTCCGCTTGGGGG
>CALMAV010000606.1 GCA_937859895.1 uncultured Bryobacterales bacterium
GGGCTCCGGTTCTTGACAACCTGCCCAAGAGCAAATGAGTGGGCTGCTGCAAAAGCAAGAGCGACGTACGCGCAGAAACTTCTTGTAAACATCACGTGGAAAACACGATTGTATGCTTACGCTCTTGAAAGTTTGCCCTTTTGCGCGCGGTGCTCGCGAATGCGAATGAAAAGCATGTACAAGATGATTACTATGTTCACGACCAGCAGTCCAACCCGCTCCATCGTTGCTCGCTGCGCTACTCTCAGGACTTCCCAGGGCAGATAGGTTGCGCCAGAAAGCAAAGCAAACCACTCAGCCCAAACACGTCGGTGCCACAAACCCCAGGCCTCTACAAAGCGGGCCGTGGCGTATGTAAGCGAGGCGGCCGCAATAGTCCAAAGCCTTGCGTCATCCAGCTTCGAAGCTGCTTGTAACACTATATGGCCGAGGTGGTGTTCAGTATTGACATGCAGATGGTCCAGCAAAGTCTCCGCGAAGTCTTCTGCATGCTCATGGACGAAAATCAGCACCAGGCCAAGCAGCACGACTGCTGAGCCCTTTACTGCTTCCAAAGTCGCAATGGCGCGCAACCCAGCGTCACTTGATCGATGATCCACCGCCTGCACAGTTGCTTCGGCCTGAACAGGTAACGTACTCATGCACTCCATGCTGCCACAAGCTGCTCTGAACAATGCGGGGTGAAGACGGATTTTTGGGTAGGCGCACGTTAGTTCGGTAATCTCCTCGCGGGAATGCTAGTAAACTGTCACGGAATGGCCCGTCGAGATACTCAGTCAGCAGGCGGGCAAGGAAAAGGTAAGCGCGTCACCATTGTTTTAAAAAAGCCTGTTGAGACCGACAAGGCTCGAAGTCAGCGTTCTGGCTCGCCACCGCGCGATTCCACGAATGCATGGCTAAGCACAGCCGCCCTGTTAGTCGGCGCAGTTCTCGTTGTCTTACTAATCCAGTTCAACGCAGCTTACACGGTTAGTCTGCAATCACCTTTGGTGATGCACTTGCAATGGCCTCTCGTTATTGCGCACCGGACGAGCACTCTCGATGCGGTAGAAGCTCGGTCCGATCAGCGCCGTGACCTCTCTGCCTATCAGCAATACGCTTGCGCTAAGTTCGGCTCGGCTTGCCGTGTTGCGCTTGCCATCCAGCGGGCTGAGAACCCGCAGGGTAACTGTGAGATTTACCATCACAATTCCGACGGCACCTTAGATTGGGGTTACTTTCAGATCAACACAGTTCACCTGAAGCGCCCTGGTTTAAACCTGCGTGACCTGCTCGATTGCAAAGCCAACATTGATTTTGCTTACCAGCTCTACCGCGAGCGGAGTAACTTCACGGCATGGAGCACATACAATAACGGTGCGTATCGGCGCTATCTCCGTCAATAGAACGATAGGAAGGCTCAAATGAATATTTCGCGTCGCGGCTTCATTGGCGCAGTTGCTTCTGCTGTAGCGACCGCCGGTCCGGTCCGCCAGAACTTAGCGCAATTCCCGTATGGTGCGACCGAGTTGCTGGACGGGCCGTTAAAGCGGCAGTTTGATGAGAACCACTCCTTCTTCTTGAATTTGAGTGAGGATCGCCTGCTGAAGATCTATCGGCAGCGCGCAGGGTTGCCAGCGCCTGGAGAAAACATGGGTGGCTGGTACGACGACTTCTGCCCAGGCGCGCACTTCGGCCAGTATGTCTCGGCTCTTACGCGCTTTGCCGCAGCTACTGGATCACAGCCGACAAAAGCGAAAGTGCAGCGGCTCATTCGAGGCTACTCGCAAACCATCGACCCATCCGGTAAGTTCTTTCGTGATCTTCGCTATCCCTCTTACACTTACGACAAACTTACCTGTATGTTGATCGACGCTCACTCGCTGCTGGGTGAGCCAGATGCAGCAGCCATTCTGCAAGCGACCCTCAACGC
>CALMAV010000607.1:0-731 GCA_937859895.1 uncultured Bryobacterales bacterium
AGGCATGGCAGAACAACATCTGCTAGAGCGGCTGTTTCGGACAGAAAAATATCGGAGACGACAAGCAGGTCAAGGTGCCGTAAGCGCTCCTCAATATGCTTGGCGTTTGGAGCCGACACAGCTACGTTTGAGGCGAATACAAAGAGACCCTTCAGGCCGGCCTCGGTCCCGAGCGTATCCAGCAGTTCGTAGGCGGAGCGGCCCGGTTGCGGCAAATCCGCTTCATTGATTCCCCACACGCCGGCGACGTACTTGCGGTGTTCCGGATTGTCTAACTTTCGATAGCCGGGAAGCTGGTCCGCTTTCTGTCCATGCTCGCGACCGCCTTGGCCATTTCCCTGGCCAGTCAAGCATCCGTAGCCACCGTAAAGTTTGCCGACATTCCCCGTCGCGAGAGCCAGATTAATTAGGCTCAGCACATTGTCGACGCCGCGGCTCTGCTGCTCCGGACCGCGAGCTGAAAGAACCATCGCGCTCGCTGCCCGGCCAATCAGGCGAGCCGCCTCTTCCATCTGGCGTTCACTGACGCCAGTGATCCGCTCTACGCGCGCGGGCCAGTAAGAAGCGACGGTTCGCTTTACACTCTCAAAACCGGTTGTCCGATCCTGGATAAATTGGCCGTCGAGGTAGCGCTCCCGAATAAGCAAGTGCAATAAACCGTTCGCGAGCGCAGCATCCGTCCCCGGCGTAATTTGCAGGTGCAAGGTGGCAGCGGCAGCAGTCGGCGTCTT
>CALMAV010000607.1:741-3171 GCA_937859895.1 uncultured Bryobacterales bacterium
GATCAACGACGATTAGCGAGCCGCCGTTCGCACGTTGCGCTTCAAAGTAACGGGTCGCAAGCGGCAGTGTTTCCGCAACGTTGCTTCCCACCAGCAGAATAGTTTGGGCATTGGCAATATCGGCGAGAGGGAAGGGTAATCCGCGATCAACTCCGAGCGACTTGATCAGAGCAGCAGCCGCCGAAGACATGCAGAATCGGCCGTTGTAATCGATGTTGGCTGTCCGCAGAGCAACTCGGGCGAACTTGCCGAGCGCATAGGCCTTTTCATTCGTTAGGCCACCGCCTCCGAAAACGCCAACAGCGTCCTTCCCGTGTGCGTCTTGCAGGCGCCGGACCTCGGCTGCGATGTGATCGAGCGCCTCGTCCCACGTGGCTTTGCGAAGCGGCCCGTTCTTGCGGTCGCGAATGAGCGGCGCCGTGAGCCGGTCCGGGTGACTCAGAAGATCAGCCGCCGTCCAACCTTTCTGGCACAGTCCTCCCTGATTGACAGGAAAGTCGCGCGACTCCACGCGCACGCGTTCTTGCTCCACCACCACATTCATCCCGCATTGCAGAGCACAATACGGGCAGTGTGTGGCGGTAGTTGTGAGTCCCGGAGCGACGAAGGCAGACGTCAGCTCCGGACTCAACGAATCCGGCAATAGTCGACTGATGGTGAACAGATGTTCGGATAGAGACAGAACGGCCTCACGCAAAGTACTGCGGATTTGATCGCAAGCGGAGCGAAGGTGTTCTGACGGGGAACGGGTAAACGAAACCCGGTTGATCTTAGAATAAACTACCGCTCACCAAGCCGCAATTAAGAATGCCTGTTGAAAGCGAAAAGATCAGCATTGAGAACTTACTCTCACAGGTGTTAGGACGGCAGTTCGATAGTTTGGTGGGACAAAACAGTTGGAGCGGATAGCAGAAGTGAGGTACTATTAACAAAAATCGCAGTGTAGCGATTTCTCCCTCGTAAGTAGGCTTGCCCCGTCGCACCAGCTATCAGGTATTGGAGATAGTGTTGCGTCATGTCAAATACAAAACTCTTTTTGAAATCAGGCCACCCGGCTACTCTTTTTGCTGCGTTTCTCTATTTCGACTTTTCGTTTGCCATCTGGGTGCTGAATGGCGCCATGGGGCCGTACATCTCCGATGAGTTTCATCTCAGTGCGGCGCAAACGGGTTTTATGGTTTCTGTGCCAACCCTGGCCGGCGCATTTATGCGGTTCCCGCTGGGCGTTCTGTCGCAATACATAGGCCGTAAGAATGCGGCGATCCTGGAGATGTCGCTGATCATCCTGGCCATGGTCTACGGCTTCTTCTTCGTTCATACGTACAGCAACGTATTGGCGATGGGCGTTCTGCTAGGGATAGCAGGGGCAAGTTTCGGCGTCGCCCTCTCGCTCGGCTCCGGATGGTTCCCTCCGCAGTACAAAGGCCTTGCTATGGGCATCGCGGGGGCCGGAAACAGCGGTACAGTTTTGGCTACGCTGTTTGCGCCTCTTCTGGCGACTCACTTTGGTTGGCAGAAAGTTTACGGATTTGCCGGCCTAATGATGCTGCTTCCTCTGTTCACCATGATCTTTTTCGCCAAAGAGCCGCCGGACGCAGAGCATCAAAGCTTTCGCGAGCACATCTCTTGTTTATGGGAGACCGATGGTTGGATCTTCAATTTGATCTACATCGTTACTTTTGGTGGATTCATCGGCCTGAGCACATTTCTCCCCAGTTTCTTCTACGCCCAATTTCACGTTTCAAAGGTCGAGGCTGGTCAACTAACCACGCTGGCCGCATTGGCTGGAAGCGTGATGCGCATCGCCGGCGGCTACGTCTCAGATCGCCTTGGCGGCATTGTGACGCTGTCGGTGGTATTCCTGCTCGCCATTAGCGCCTTGCTTGCCTTAAGCGCGCAGCCCTCGCTTGCGGTTACAACAGTGCTATTCATGTTCTGTTTTTCCGCTCTGGGCGCTGGAAATGGAGCGCTCTTCCAGCTAGTTCCTTTGCGCTGGCCCCTGAATACTGCCGTAGCAGGCAGCATGATCGGAGAGATCGGTGCTTTGGGAGGAGCCATTTTGCCAAATGCGATGGGTCTCTCTAAGAGCCATACAGGGTCTTTTGCCCCTGGCTTTATAGCCTACTCGCTGCTGTCAGTGTGCGTGTTGATCGTATTGCGGGTGATGCAAGGCAGATGGGTAGGACGCTGGATGGCACGCGGTGGCCGTCCGCTAATGAATGCCCCTGAGCCCGTCGCTGTCAGTGCGAGAGCTGCGGGTGTGCCCTAAAAATGAAAGGCGACGCGCGATGACTCTGGTAGGGGCGAGAGGGATCGAACCTCTGACCCTCAGCTTAGAAGGCTGATGCTCTATCCAACTGAGCTACGCCCCCATCGCTTTTAGTGTAGCCGGGTCACGGCTCAATCGTCAGCAACAGATCGCCGGCAGCC
>CALMAV010000607.1:3181-11526 GCA_937859895.1 uncultured Bryobacterales bacterium
CGCTTTCGCGTAGGGAAACAGCAATATCTGAAATGCGACCGGCGATGGGCGCATATACCGTCGTCTGCATTTTCATTGCTTCCATCACGAGCAGTGGCTCGCCTTTCTTAACCGCGCTATTAGCCTTGGCGTGAATGGTTGTTACCGAACCGGGGATGGGAGCGCCCACTTCCCCGGGCTTTGCCCCGTCTGCTTTCTTCCTGGCGCTGACTGTCTGCTTGAATGATTTGTCGCGTACCTGGATCTCACGGGGCTGACCATTCAGTTCGAAGAACACACTGCGCATACCGTCTTCGCGTGGTTCGTCAACAGTGAGTAGACGCACGATGATTGTCTTACCAGGTTCGAGGTCGATTGCAACTTCAGCGCGTTCTGCTAAACCGTAGAGGAACTGCGGAGTGGGAAGCACCTCCAGTTCCCCGTACTCAGCGCGTGACGCAGCAAATTTCGCAAAAACATCGGGGTACATCAGGTAGCTCATCAGGTCCGTTCGACTCGTCGAATCGAACTCTTTCGCAATCTTGTCCGCTGCAGCACTCAAATCTGTAGGCGGCAGTAGCTCCCCAGGACGCTCCAGCTTGCTTTTTCCGCCATGCAAGATGATTTCCTGCATCGCTGGAGGCCAGCCTCCTTCCGGTTGCCCAAGGGAGCCCTGCAACATGTCAATCACTGAGTTGGGAAGAGTCAGATTATGGTCCGGGCCGAGTTGCTTGAAGTCTTCAATGCTGACTTTATGGCTCAGTAGAAACAGCGCAAGATCGCCGACGACTTTGCTCGAGGGAGTTACTTTGACAATGTCGCCGAACGCGAAGTTCACGTCAGCATACATGCGGACCACGTCGGGCCAACGGTCTCCCAAGCCCATCGCCTCGGCTTGTTCTTTCAAGTTGGTGAACTGGCCGCCAGGCATTTCGTGGATGTAGACATCCGCACTGCCAGACTTAGGCGCATTGTCAAACGGCGTGTAGTAAGTGCGAACAACTTCCCAGTAATCGGAGCACTTGGTGAGGGCGTCAAAGTCGAGGCCGGTATCGCGCTCGGTGTGGGCCAGAGCGGCGACCAGTGAATTTAAGTTTGGCTGACTGGTCGTGCCGCTCATTGCTGAGATCGCACCATCCACAGCATCAACACCGGCTTCAGAAGCCTTTAGAAGCGTCGAAGCATTGATGCCGCTAGTGTCGTGCGTATGCAAGTGAACGGGCAGCCCGGTTTCCTCGCGCAAGGTCTTCACCAGCTTGTAGGCAGCGTACGGTTTCAGAAGCCCCGCCATGTCTTTGATCCCGAGGATATGCGTACCCATTTGCTTCAGTTCTTTCGCGAGTCGGACGTAGTAGTCGAGCGAATACTTCTCGCGTTTAGGGTCTAGGATGTCGCCCGTGTAGCAGATGGCAGCCTCGCAAAGACGACCGGTGCGAAGAGTAGCCTCGATGGCAACCTGCATGTTTGGCATCCAATTCAGCGAATCAAAGATGCGGAAAATGTCGATGCCTTGCGTGGCGGCTTCAGCAATAAACTCGCGAACGACATTGTCCGGATACGCGGTGTAGCCGACTGCGTTAGACGCCCGCAGCAGCATCTGGAAGCAGATATTTGGGATGCGCTCGCGCAATTCTTGTAAACGCTTCCACGGGTCCTCCAGCAGAAAGCGCATAGCGACATCGAAGGTTGCGCCGCCCCACATCTCCACGCTGTAAAGCTGCGGCAGTTCGCGGGCCACGTAGTCGGCAATGCGCAGCAGATCGTAGGAGCGCATACGCGTGGCCATCAGCGACTGGTGCGCATCACGAAAGGTGGTGTCCGTACAGAGCAGGCGTGTTTGGCTGTGCGTCCACTCGGCAAACTTTTCGGGGCCAAGCTGGTCGAGCAATTGTCGAGTGCCTTCGGGAGTCTCCTCGCGCGTGGAACGCGGCACCGGTGCTTCGCGGATTACGGCGGGCCTTGGACGGTTGGCAACTTCCGGATTGCCGTTGACGATGATGTCAGCTAGATAGGACAGTAACTTCGTAGCGCGATCACGCGTGACTTCGAACTCGAAGAGCTCAGGCGTTCTGTCGAGAAACGACGTGGTCATTGCGCCCGAAACGAAATCGGGATGCCTGACCACGTTCTCCAGAAACGGAATGTTCGTCTTCACCCCACGGATGCGGAACTCGCGTAAGGCGCGGTCCATACGGTCGCATGCCTGGGGAAAGTTGTTGTCCCATGCGGTTACCTTCACCAGTAGGCTGTCATAAAAAGGCGAGATAACAGCGCCTCCGAATGCAGATGCGCCATCCAATCGAATACCGAAGCCAGCCGGCGAACGATAGGTCGTGATCTTGCCGTAATCAGGCGTGAAGTTATTGGCGGGGTCCTCTGTGGTAACACGACACTGCAAGGCTGTGCCGTGAAGCGGAACCTGATCCTGTCGCGGGAGCCGGATCTCCGGACCAAACAGGTCCAGGCCCTGTGCAACTTGTATCTGCGTGCGAACAATGTCGACGCCGGTCACCATTTCGGTCACCGTGTGCTCCACCTGAACGCGCGGATTGACCTCGATGAAGTACCACTCGAACGTTTCAGCATCGACTAGGAACTCGACTGTTCCTGCGTTGTAGTACTCAGCCGCAGTGGCAAGCCGTACTGCAGCGTCGGCCAACTCCCGGCGGGTTTTATCGGGCAAGCCAATCGCCGGAGCAACCTCCACTACCTTTTGATGGCGTCGCTGGACCGAGCAGTCGCGTTCATAGAGGTGCAGGATGTTGCCATGGCGGTCGCCAATGATCTGAATCTCAATGTGCTTCGCCTGACGGATATAGCGTTCGAGAAACACCGCATTGTTGCCAAACGCAGCACCGGCTTCCTGGCTGGCTTCGCGCAGTTTCCCTCCGAACTCAGCGGCTGAGTTGACCACGCGCATTCCGCGGCCGCCGCCTCCGAATGCCGCTTTGATCATCAGCGGAAAGCCGATCGATTCAGCCAGTGAGTTGATGTTCGGGTCCTCCGGGTCAACCGGATCTTCGGTGCCAGGAACGACGGAAATACCAGCCGATTGTGCAATCTTACGAGCTGCTGTTTTATCGCCGAGTGCATCGAGTATAGTCGCGCTCGGACCCACGAAAATCACACCGGCGGCTTCACAAGCGCGGGGCAGCGCTGGATTTTCCGCAAGAAATCCATACCCCGGGTGGATAGCGTCCACCTCGTGCTCCACCGCAAGCCGCAGGGCGTCTTCCACGTCCAGGTAAGCCTGGACTGGGCCTTTACCTTCACCGATGAGGTACGCTTCATCCGCTTTAAAGCGATGCAGACCCAGGCGATCTTCTTGTGAAAAGACAGCCACTGTCTTCAGCTTCAACTCATTGGCAGCGCGAAGGATGCGAATTGCGATTTCGCCCCGGTTAAGGGCCATTAGTTTTTTCATCAGGGAGAGAAAGAGAGTGTCAGGGTAGCACGGAACTTTTCCGTGACGATTCCGTACCTTCATCGTCATACAAACCTGTTATGGAAATCCCATCCAGGCGTAACGGAGGAACAAAATTGAGAACTTTGACTGTAGCAAGCTTAGCCGCTGTGGCGGCTCTAACGGCGATGCCAAGCTTTGGTGCCTGGGGCCAGGTGTCGAAAGACTTCCATTTTACTTACGATCTACCGCAGAATGGCCGGCTGGATTTGACCAATACGAATGGCTCGGTAGAGGTAACTGGATGGGATAGGAACTCCATTGATGTCTCCGGCACGAAGTACGCTCCGGACGAGGAGGCTCTGCAGGCGATTCAGGTCGATGTGAATGTGCATGGGGACACTGCACGGATAGAAACCAAGCTTCCACATCGAAATTCCTGGCACGGTTCTTACGGAGTTCGTTACCGGATTCATGTTCCTCGGAAGATTCGGCTCGACCGCCTGGAGACCACCAACGGCGAGATTACTGCCGAAAATCTGGAGGGCGGCGGTCGGCTGAACAGCACCAATGGCAAGCTGACGTTAACTCACTTGAGCGGCGATTATAATGCCACAACCACGAACGGTAACGTAATTTGGGAAGAATGCATGGGCAGCGAGAGGTCGGAGACGACCAACGGTTCAGTGCAGGGTCATATCAAAGCCGGGTCCATTGAGGCTAGTTCTACGAACGGTAGTGTCGATCTAACGTTGGAAGATCCATCGGAAGGGAAGCCGGTTCGTGTGTCCACCACAAACGGTAGCGTGTCGCTGGCAATGGCAGCGTTCCACAACAACTCAGTCAAGGCCGAAACAACAAACGGCAGCGTGAACCTGCGTTTGCCCGAAAGCACGAACGCTCATTTGAGTGCACAGACAACCATGGCTAACATTTCGACCGACTTGGCTTTGTCTTCTACAGAGGAGAACTCGAAGCATAACCTACGAGGGCTGCTCGGCCATGGCGGTTCGAACATTGATGCGTCGTCCACGATGGGCAGCGTACGCATTCAGCGATACTAGCCAGATAAAATGAGCTGGTGAGACGAGTTTGTTTATTACTACTGGCAATGCTGAGTATTGGCAGTGCGCCAGCCCAGGAACGCGACGGGAGTTTCAACATCCGCTTCGAGCCGACCGTTGTTTTACAGGCGCAGACCGAAGTGCCGTTCTCGATTGCTGTGACTGATCCGCTGCGCAAACCAGTCGAGCATGCCCGGGTGACACTGCAGATTAAAAATCACTACGGGATGGAAGTTCGGGACTTTAAAGCGACCATGACCGGCCCTGGCGCCTACATTGCAAAACCGGTATTCACAAATCCGGGTGAGTGGAGCGTCTATGTCGAAGTACGCCGCGACCAGGACCTTTCCGCCCGCACCATTTTGTTTCAAGTTGCGCCGTAAGTCGCCTCCAAAAAGTAAAAGCGGCGAGATCGTATAGACCTCGCCGCTTCTTTTCTTGGCTGCCGTGACGCTTAGAACATGTAGAGCGGAGTGCCGGCTGTGGCCAGCGCCGTCTCTTCTTCTCCGGAACCAGCGATGACCGGTTGACCTTCCAGGTCACCAATCTGCCGGCAATAGATTCCGTTTTCGCTGAGGTAGATTTCCAACTCAGCAGGACGGGGCAGAGTGCCTTGAATCAGCGCTTCTGAAAGCGGATCCTCTACGTACTTCTGCAAAGCGCGGCGAAGCGGACGAGCACCGTAGCTGCGATCAGCGCAGGTCTTATCCAGAATGTACTTGGCAGCATCCGGCAATAGCCGAATCTTCAACTGCTTGCTGAGCAGGTTCACATTTACCTGATCGACGAGCAGTGCCATGATCTGAAGCAGATCTTCATCTACCAGCGAGGTAAATAGGATCACTTCATCCAGCCGGTTCAAGAATTCAGGGTTGAAGGCGCGCTTCACTTCGCCCAGCACCTGCTCCTCAATCTTTTGAGGAATGCCCGTATTGGCCGCCGAGAACCCGATCTGCCCGCGCTTATCAAGGAAGCGAGCGCCCAGGTTCGAGGTCATGATGATTATGGTGTTCTTGAAGTCCACCGTGTTGCCGAGACCATCGGTCAGTTGGCCATCCTCAAATACCTGCAACAGAATGTTATAGATATCGGGGTGAGCCTTCTCGATTTCATCGAGAAGAATGATCGAGTATGGCGCACGCTTCACACGCTCGGTGAGCTGGCCGCCTTCCTCGTAACCGACGTAGCCGGGAGGCGAACCGATCAGCTTCGAGATTGAATGCTTCTCCATGAACTCCGACATATCGAAGCGGATCAGCGACTTCTCGCTACCAAACAGGAACTCAGCCAAGGCACGTGCGACTTCGGTCTTACCAACACCCGTAGGTCCAAGGAACAGGAACGAACCCGCAGGGCGCTTGGGAGATTTCAGGCCTGCGCGCGAACGACGAATTGCTCGGGAGAGAGCCGAAATTGCCTTCTCCTGACTGATTACGCGCTTGTGCAGTTCTTCTTCGATGCGGAGAAGCTTGTTGATCTCTTCTTCCTTGATCGAGGTCATCGGCACGCCAGTCCAGCGAGCGACTACGTCTTCGATGTCGTCCTTGCCGACAATGCCGGTAGACGTATCGTCAAGATTGTATTTCTCGCGAAGTTGCCGGAGGTTCTCCCGTTCCTTCCGCTCCTCATCAGAGTAGAAGCGGGCCTTCTCAAACTCATGATTCGCGATGGCGTTCTCCATTCGGTGAACAATGAACTTGATGCGCTTCTGAATTTCAGAAACTTCGCTCGGCAAGGTGGTCTGGCGAAGCTTAACGCGAGCGCCAGCCTCATCAATCAGATCAATGGCCTTGTCAGGCAGGAAGCGATCTGGAATGAATCGGGTGGAAGTGTAGACCGACGACTCAATTGCTTCGTCCGTATACGCTACAGCGTGGAACTTCTCATACCGTTCCTTGATGCCGAACAGGATTCGAATAGCATCTGCTTCGTTCGGAGGCGGTACCTTCACAGCCTGGAAGCGGCGCTCCAGAGAGCGGTCCTTTTCAATCGACTTGCGATACTCAGCCGGCGTTGTTGCACCAATGCACTGAATCTCGCCACGCGAAAGAGCCGGCTTAAGGATATTGGCAGCATCCAACGAGCCCTCGGCTGAACCCGCGCCTACTAACGTGTGAAGCTCGTCGATGAAGATGATAGCGTTTTGATTCTCCATCAGCTCCTTCATAATCGTCTTCAAACGCTCTTCGAACTGACCGCGATACTTGGTTCCCGCAACGATCAGCGAAAGGTCAAGTGCCAGGATTCTCTTGTCAGACAAGAACGAGGGAACATCGCCATCCGAAATGCGCTGGGCCAATCCCTCAACGATTGCCGTTTTACCTACGCCCGGCTCACCGATCAGGACTGGATTGTTCTTCGTGCGGCGGCAGAGAATCTGCACTACGCGGTCCACTTCCGTATCCCGACCGATCAAAGGATCAAGCATGCCGTCAACAGCGGCCTGCGTCAGGTCGCGGCTGAACTCCGCGAGAAGTGAACTTTCCTTAGGCCGGCTTGCCGAGGTTTTCTCCGAAGCCGAGCGGGCAATCTCTTCGCGTACTGCCGAAAGCCGTAAACCACGCTCATGCAGAATTTCGGCAGCAAAGCTTTTCTCCTCGCGCAACAGCCCGAGCAGCAGATGCTCGGTACCGATATGCTTGTGGCTCAGCCGTTCGGCCTCTTCAGCGCCATAGGCCAGCACTCGCTTACATTCATGGCTGAGAGGAAGGTCGACCGACGTCGATACTTTCTCTCGGACCGTCGTGTGGGCCTCAATCTGTTTGCGAATGGATTCGATCGCGGCATGGGACCGAAGGAACCGATTCGCAAGTGCCTTGTCCTCGCGCAGGAGCCCGAGGAGCAAGTGCTCTGTCTCAATATATGGACTGCCGAACTGGCTAGCCTCGTACCTTGCGAAGAAGATAACGCGACGTGCCTTCTCGGTATATCGTTCAAACATACGTGCCACCATCAAGGCGGGTTGCGCCCTGTACTACTCCAGCTTCGTGCGCGATTACATCGCTACTGTAATGTTGCAACTGACCTTTCCTTAACTCTAGAACCCTGTCGCATCTCCGCGCAAATGGGAGGTTGTGTGTTACCAGGATAAAAGTGAGTGAATGAGCCTGGCAGAGTTCGCCAATCAGACTCATGACCATGTCGCCCGTCCGCGTGTCGAGGCTACCGGTTGGTTCATCCGCAAGCAGAAATTGCGGACTGCCGGCCAACGCCCGTGCCAGCGCTACTCGTTGCTGCTCCCCACCTGAGAGCTCCCCAGCGCGATGTCCGGCCCGAGCCGCTAAACCAACATCGCTGAGCTTTTTACTAGCACATTTAGCTGCTTCGTCCGGGACAACGCCGCGTATCATAAGCGGCATGGCAATGTTCTCCAACGCCGTAAATTCCGGAAGCAGCGACGGATTTTGCCAAACGAAGCCAAGCTTCCGATTTCGAAACGAAGCCAAATCCACTGGCCCCAGACTGACAATGTCCGTATCGGCAAAGCGAATGCGGCCGCTATCGGGCCTGTCCAAGCCGCCAAGCAGGTGCAGCAGGGTTGACTTTCCACAGCCCGACTCGCCAACAATCGCTACGCTTTCGCCACCTGCCACCGAAAACGAAAGAAAGTGGAGAACAGAAACTTGCGCAGCACCGGATCGGTAGCTTTTGCTAAGCGACTCGACGACGATGGCAGGAGCGTTCAATCCAGCACCCTTCTCTCTTCCATTAGAACAGCTATGTACCTCAGTACACGATTCTTGCTCTTTAGACGTGCACTTTTGGTGGTTGGATTCCCGAAAGCTCCCGTGAGGTCGGAGTCTTTCGGCGTGGGAACTGCGGTGGTGAGATGTTTGGGTCTCGATGGTTGACGCTTTGGTGTCGGTGCCGCAAGAGGCATTGGATCGGGTTACTTGCTA
>CALMAV010000607.1:11536-14303 GCA_937859895.1 uncultured Bryobacterales bacterium
CGTATCGGGCTTGCTTATCTCCGGCAGGTCGAATTCTCGTCACTTCGTTCGCTCCCTGGGTAGGTTGGTGGCAATCCGGAGACTGAAGGTCGTCTCTTGGACGCGTTCACTAAAACGTGCTGGTGAGTTCACCCCGCAGAGCCGTGTGACAGTCATGAAATACCTCCGCTACGGCCCTTAACGCCGCCGTCAATTCCGGCATCGGACTACGATTCAATGAGAAGCTCTGAATAATCTCGTCACTGTCGTTGACAATCAGAAACGCTTTCACCGGCTCCTTCCCCTCCATCGCCAGAAGCTCATCCCATGACTTTTGCTCGAATGACCCCTTAACCTGATCAATGGCCGCATCTTTTGTGACGGGATATCGTGAGTGAGTAGCGTCGGAATCAAACACTTTGATGGTGTTGATTAGGTCGGCCAGTTCACTCGGAAATTTCCAATTCGTGCGAGTGTGTGAGGCTAAAAAGTCCTGATGCTCAACAAACAGTTGAGAGAAGTAACCGTACAAGGTCTGTATATCGTGAGTTTTGTACAACGGTCGCCACGTCGTCCCACTAACACGAACCATAGGGTCGCTATCCCACGGCTTTGTTCCAAAGGACAACTTCAGAACGCGATGAAAAATAAGAATACCCGATTTTAAGTACAGCTCTATCGCATGACGACGCAGGAAGTTGATTGGCAGATGCCCGTTGAAGTAGGCAAGTTCTGCTCCATTCACCTCAAGATAGTCTGCGGCGTCCTTGTATGAATCCGCCATGGCTCCGAAGCCGAGGTCCGCGTGCTTATGAAACGGTGTAAGTAGATAGTTCATCTTGCGAAACGTGCGGGCAAGAGCGCTAGGCTGTTTCTGGCTTCGACCTTGCCTTTAGAAAGCACCCAATTGAGCAGAACCATTAATTCTTGCACCCGTAGTGAGCATAGTACTCGTTCGAATGATAACCTTTATAACCCTTACGGGAAGCATCCCAGCTCTTGCACGATTACGTCTAAATCGCCTCTAAGCAAGGAAGCGCAAGCATCGCTGCGCTACAGCTTCGTATTTGCTCGATTCACCTATATATGTCTCCCGAGCTTTTGCAGAATGAGTACCGCCATTTGCTCCGGCGTCTTCTTACGCAAGTCAATGTAGTGAACTGTCTTTCGAAGCCCCGGAAGCGGTGTGTCGTCAAAACGGGCGGGAAGAATGTACTCTTCTTTCGCCTCAATGGCTCGCTCGAAGGCGCTTCGGCGCTCATGGGAAGGCCAAATCTTGTTTGCGTAATGCTTAGAAATGAACATCACGCAATAGCGGGCAGAGCCGCTATAGATCTTGTGTAGATGCTCGTACAGGTCCTTTCCCCACAGGGTTGCTTCCTCGTACATGTCATAGAACAGAGATATGTCTTTGGCCTTGAGAAAATCCGCCACTTCCTCTACATACTCCCGGTCCTCACCAGCAAAAGACAATACAATTTCATAGGCTTCTGGCAGCAAACCTGCTCCCGTTGTACTCACGATTTTGTACAGCTTGTGCCCCGAAATCTGCCCATTAGCCTGCAGGGCAAATCCATCCTGGGTCAGATACCCATTGAACAGCGAAACGAGCCGGGCCGTTCGGGCAGTACCTGTCGATACAAGGGGGTGAACGCATTCTTCCAAGAACTTTGCGAAATGTTCATCGGGCATATCGAGGACATCAAGGTGGTTATAAAACAAGTCATCGTTGGTCCAGTCATCGTTGTTGACCATGTGCTGCCAGATATCACCTTCTGCATCCTCGAAGCGCCTGTCCGTCGAAGGCATATCTTTCAGCGGCCAGACCCGTCTTAGGAAACCTACGAGGTCGAGCCTTCCGTAAAACGACTCTCTGTCAAGAAGCAACGCATCAATGATATAGCGGCGAGTGACTTCAGTAATCTTGTTGGGTTCTGCTTTACGCACGCGGTGATTGCTCAGCGTGCGGGCGGACGGATCGCTTCTTTACGCGCAAGTCGTAAATCACCTGCCCGGCTCGTTTGCTTGGATAGACGGCCAAAATGGCGCGAGCACCAAAGGGAATCTCGAACGTCCATGGTGCCGATGATTTTGGGCGAGGGGTTATCTTGGCTGGCAGAAGATCCGCGAATTCTTGTGCCATGGGCCATGAGGGGTCAACGTGCTCATAGGGGCTCCATCCCAAACCCACATCGCAGAGCTGCCAGAGGAATCCATCATCGGTCTGGAACACCAAAATGGCCTCGCCGGAAGCTGTTGGGACGTTGAACACATTCACCAAGGTTTCCTGCTTTCGCGGCATGCGTTGACCGTGCAAAGGATCGAGTACCCCCGCCCTTCGAGCTTTGATGTCGTTCAGGGCCGTGACGAACAGTTCCGGCGTCAGGCCCAGTCGCGCATGAAATGGCTCGGAGATTTTCTCGACTTCCCTATCCAATTCCTGAAACAACTCCGTATCTTGCGCGAGTTCGGCCAGCATGGCCTCGATGCCGCTCAAGGTCGTTGTCAGATGAATGCGCTCGAACCAAAAATGGTGCGCTATGAAATTCCTGCGCTCCAGTGCACCGGCCAATCGTTCCAGTAGCAGCGGTGCCAGTATCGTTTGGAGGTGAAGAATCAGTTGGCCGAGCGTCATCTCGGACGCCCTACGAAGATGCTCTTCGGCGCGGTACCTTGTCACCGGCCCCATGGGCGGCGTTCGCGATAAGCAATAAAGGTTGCAGAGGCCACGGTTAAGCACTTCAGCACAATAGTAGGCCAACCCGAAGCGGGCATACACTTCCCTGAC
>CALMAV010000608.1:0-336 GCA_937859895.1 uncultured Bryobacterales bacterium
CCTTAAGCGTGTTCACGGAACCGAGGCAGTCGCACCAGCTTGATCCAGAAGTTTTCAATGGAACGAATCTTTTCCAGAAAGTCATCCAGATCGACTGGCTTCGTAAGGTAACAGTTAGCATGCAGGCCATATGCTCTTAACACGTCGTGCTCATCATCCGACGTCGTTAGCACAATAACGGGGATGGCACGCAGCTCCTGGTCTGCCTTGATGTCTTCCAAAACCTCACGGCCGTCCCTCTTGGGAAGGTTCAGATCAAGCAGAATCAAGTCGGGCGTAACAGCGTTGGCATAGCGTCCTTCTTTCCGCAAAAACTGCGAAGCCGCCAGTCCATCC
>CALMAV010000608.1:346-2459 GCA_937859895.1 uncultured Bryobacterales bacterium
ACAAGAAGCAGTTCCATCTTTCGCACCATTATCTCGGCACCACCTGTTCCTTCATCTTGTCACTTGAGGGGTACAGTTGCCGCCCACTTGGCCTCTCTGCCGAAATCGCCGGCAACGTGAACGAGAATACTGAGCCCGATACACCGTCTGAAGTCGCCCAAATTCTGCCGCCATGCAGCTCAATGACTCGCTTACAAATCGCCAGCCCCATGCCCGTGCCTGGATAGACTCCAACCCCGTGCAAGCGCTGGAAAATCGCAAAGATTCGCTCGCTGTACTGCTGTTCGAATCCGATACCGTTGTCCTTTAGGGTGAATAGCCACTCGGATCCTTCGCGAACCGCCTGCAGCTCGAGCACGGGTACTTCGTTTGGCTTCCGAAACTTCATGGCGTTTGTAATCAGGTTGGTGACAACCTGGGTTAGCTTGGTCTCGTCGCCTTTGAGCACGGGCAACCGCCCGTTTACAATGGAGGCTCGCTGCTCATTGATGGTGTACTCGAGACTGTTACGCACATTCTGGACCAAATCGTTCATATTTACCGATGTTAAATTCAGCGGTTCGGTCCCGACCCGGGAGTATTGCAGCAGGTCCTGAACTAGATTCTGCATCCGCTTAGCCCCATCCACTACGAACTTGATGTACTTATCGGCTTGGTCATCCAGTTTGCCTTGGTAACGATGGCTGATCAGGCCAACATAGCTACCAATGGTGCGAAGCGGCTCTTGTAAGTCATGGCTGGCAATGTACGCAAACTTAGTCAGATCAGCGTTCGAACGTCGCAATTGCTCGTTGACAGATTCGAGTTCGAAAGTTCGTTCGGCAACCCGAGCTTCTAAGCCTGAGTTGAGCTCAAGAATCTGCTCCGCTGCTAGTTCACGAGCGCGAGCATACCGGGTAATAAGCCGATATGCCCAGACCAGTACGCCCAGATTGACCAGAATGCAAAGAGCAAAACTGCTGCCCACACCGACCGCTGTCGCCTGCTCGGCCCGGGTTCGTTGTTGCAGTAGGGTTTCTTCCGTATCTGCTACCTTCCGCAGATTATTAGAAACTTCAGTTGTCAGTCCGCTACCCTGGCTCAGGTAAAGATCGTACTCCTGGGAGTTCAATGCCCGTTGCCGTCGCAATTGAATCAGCTTTTCAAATGCCGCAAACTGCCTGACAACCGCAGACTGCAAGTGATCCAGATGCAACTGTTGATTGCTGTTGTCTACAGTCAGTTCTGAAAGAGCTTCCAACTGGCCTCGTGCGTCGGCTTCCGCTGCTGTAAGCCGCTGGATGAACAGTTCATCACCAGTCAGCAGAAACCCCCGCTTGGCACTTTCTGCCTTGGTAACAGCCAGCAGCAAGCGGTTATTTGCACCAAGAACATCTTTGGTATGGCTTACCCAGGCAACACTCTCCTGATAAGAGCGGATCTCCCAAACGACTGCGATGCCTAGCAACAACGGAGTGAACAAAACCAGAAGGAAAGCACGTCTGGTCTTACGGGCCAGAGCAGACGTAGTCGGCGTTGCTGGCTCTCTTGAGAGGCGTCCCGGCTCCTTGCTGGGCTGGGACAGCGGGGAATTCTGAAGGTTCAAGTTCGCAAGCGGATTCTTCAAATTACTGATCGCATTATAGTCTCGGAGAGCTGTTATCTACAGAACAGGTCCGATCCGCCATGGCACGAATTCATTGTGACCGAGCACCTCGGCTTTGGTTTTCACTCCCGAAGCGGACCGTAGCAGTGCCTCAAACATGCCCGTTCCTACCTGCTCGATTGTTTCTGAGCCATCGGCAATTGTTCCGGCATTCAGATCAATATGATCGGCCATGCGCCGCGCAATTGCAGAGTTGCTGCTGATCTTAAAGACCGGCACACTGGGGAAGCCAATGGCACTCCCACGGCCGGTAGTGAATGCAATCAGGTTGACTCCCCCGGCCGCAAGCCCAGCTAGCGAGACCGGATCGTAACCCGGGGTGTTCATGAACACTAAGCCCTGAGCATCAAGTTGTTCGGCGTATTCGAACACGGCATTCAAGGGCGTGGTGCCCGATTTTGCGACAGCTCCCAGTGACTTTTCAACAATGTTTGTAAGCCCGCCTGCTTTGTTGCCGGGAGAAGGATT
>CALMAV010000608.1:2469-3296 GCA_937859895.1 uncultured Bryobacterales bacterium
CACCGAACTGGCGAAGGTAAGCGCGATACCCGTCCACTACGCTTTGCAACTTGCGCCTGACAGTCACATCCTTGGCGCGGCGAAGCAGCAGATGGTGGGCACCAAAAATCTCAGTGGTCTCTGCCAGCACAACCGTGCCTCCTTCTCGCACAATCAAGTCGCAGCAGTAACCGAGTGCAGGGTTCGCGGTAATGCCGGAGAAGGAGTCCGAGCCGCCGCAGTTCAGCCCTAACACCAACTTGCTTACTGGAACGCTTGTACGCTCGGCGGGCGCTTCATCCCGCATAATTCTGCTGATCTGCTGGTGGGCCTGCTGAACCACCGCGGTCGTTCCGCCGCTGCTCTGCAACGTCAGACCGTGAATGGCGGAAGCGGAAGGCGCGTTCTCTGACCGCAAATAGCTATCGATCTGATTAACTTCGCAACCAAGGCCGATAATCAGTGCAGCGGCAACGTTAGGGTGATGCAACAGCCCCGATATAGTGCGGCGCAGTTGATCAGTATCCGGGCCCATGGCCTGACCGCATCCATCGCCATGAGCAAAGGCAACCACTCCGTCGATATGCGGAGGCAGATCGCTCGCCGAGAACGATTTCGCAATGAGATCGACTGTATGCGCAGCGCAGTTGCTAGCGGCCGCAACTGCTATGTAGTTTCGAGTGCCAACCCGTCCGTCGGCTCGCCGGTAGCCCAGAAAGGAACGGGTGCTGACGATCGGAACGGCAGCTATTACGCCCGGCGTGGATTCAGGTTCCCCATCGTCGAACCCGAGGTTGTGTTCATGAACGTGATCGCCAGGCCGAATATCGCTCTTGGCAAAACCAATT
>CALMAV010000609.1:0-1808 GCA_937859895.1 uncultured Bryobacterales bacterium
CCCTTGAAGAGCCCGTCCAGACTGCCTCAACGTTGAGCAGACCAAAACCGCTTTCGGCGCCCGTTACTGCTCGCCCTCGTCCGCTTTATTCGGCGCGGACGGACCGCCCTTCGCCTGCAAGTCGGTATAGCCCGGTGCGAAACCAACTATCGACGCATCCAACTCGGCACGGCATTGATCCGACCAAATTACGTTCTTAACTGGAAGACCATAGACTATGTGTGGAATTAGCGGTTTTGTCAAGCTGAAGCCATCTGCAGCATCGAGTTCCGACCTGCGGCACATGATGGATGTCATCCACCATCGCGGACCGGATGGCCAGGGCATTCATGAGGACGGCATAGCGTACCTCGGCCATCGCCGCCTCAGCATCATCGATGTCGCTGGTGGTCACCAGCCTATGTCCAACGAGGACGGCACTCTCTGGATCACGTTCAACGGAGAAATCTTCAACCACGCCGCTCTTCGCCCCGAACTCGAAGCGGCTGGCCACCAGTACGTGACTCGCTGTGATACCGAGACAATCGTTCATGCCTACGAGGCTTACGGGCCTGATTGCGTGCAGAAGTTCCGGGGCATGTTTGCGTTCGCTCTCTGGAATAGCAACACTGAGCAACTGTTCTGCGTTCGAGATCGCCTGGGTATCAAGCCCTTCTACTACTTCCTGAACGATCGAATCTTCGCCTTCGCGTCCGAGATTAAAGCTCTCCTGCGACATCCCGAGATCCGCACCGAATTCAACGAGTCTCTCCTGTCCGAGTACCTGACTTTCGGTTACATCAGCAGCGATCAGACGCTTTTTCGAGGCATTCGCAAGCTGATGCCCGGCCACACGCTACGCTTGAATGCCCGGACCGGCTCTCTCGACATTCAGCGTTACTGGGATGTGCCTGAACCTGGTGCTTCCGCCGGTAGTTCTGAGCCACGGTCTGATGAGTCTTGGATCCAGGAGTGCCGCCAGCGCCTGGAAGAAACGGTAGAGATGCGTCTGATGAGCGACGTGCCTCTAGGTATGTTCTTAAGCGGCGGCGTCGATTCCAGTGCCATTGCTGCCTTAATGAAGCGGCTTCGCTCCGGCCCGGTCCAGACCTTTGCGGTTGGCTACAACGAGGAAGCTTACAGTGAACTCTCCTATGCGCGCAAAGTAGCTGAGGCAATTGGCACCGAGCACCACGAAGTCGTCATCGGCTCGGACGATTTTTTTGAGGCTCTCCCTCGGCTCATTTGGCACGAGGACGAGCCGATCTCCTGGCCCTCCAGTGTCGCTCTCTACTTTGTTTCGAAACTCGCTTCGGAACACGTCAAAGTCGTTCTTACCGGCGAAGGCAGCGATGAACTGTTCGCTGGTTATAGCCGCTATCAGCACTACTTGTTCAACCGCCAGTGGGCTGATCGATACCGCCTTTTTCCGTCGGCAATCCGCTCTGGTGTTCGCCACACCATCGATAGTTCCACCCTTCTCTCGGCTGACCTTCGACGGAAGCTTCAGCACACATTTCTGGGGCGTGAAGGGACAGTCGAATCCCTACAACTCGATAACTTCTACGGCGCTTTCTCCTCGGCTGAGCGCCGGCAGATGCTTCGGGATGGCGCGCAGAATGAAGCGTCCTCCTATCGTGCGTTTCTTGACTACTGGAACTCGCGGCACAGCTCGCTGCTCTCTCAAATGCTGTACGCCGATCAGAAAACCTACTTGGTCGAGCTTCTAATGAAGCAGGATCAGATGAGCATGGCGTGCTCGATTGAAAGCCGCGTACCGTTCCTCGACCATACCTTTGTCGAGTTTGCCTCCCGTGTGCCTGAGCATC
>CALMAV010000609.1:1818-6851 GCA_937859895.1 uncultured Bryobacterales bacterium
TCTGAAAATCCAAGGCAAGACGGGCAAGTACATCATCAAGAAGGCAGTCGAGGACATTCTTCCGCACGACATTATCTACCGCAAGAAGATGGGCTTCCCTACCCCGCTCCGCCAGTGGTTTCGCGATGATCGTTCTCAGCCCCTTTTCAAGCTGCTGCTCGACCGCAACTCCTTTTTGGGGGAGTACGTAAATCTTGACTATGTGCAGGACTTGGCTAACCGTCAGCGTAGTGGAGCGGACGACGCCACCGACCGTCTCTGGCGTTTAGTAAACCTTCAACTCTGGGGTGAAATGATGTTCGCTGGCCGGAAACAGGACTCCTGGAAAGGGAGCCTGCAATCGTCTCTTGCCAAGGTTTCAGCATGAAGATTCTTTGGGTGAAGACTGACTTCCTTCATCCCACTACCCGTGGCGGCCAGATCCGAACGCTTGAGATGGTGCGTGAACTGCACAAGCACCACGAGCTGCACTACGTAGCCTTTGACGATCCGGCCAACCCTGAAGGGCTGGCTCGTAGCCGAGAGTACTGCTCGGTTGCCCATCCAGTTCCGCATAAGGTGGTTTCGAAGACCTCTCCGGCGTTTGCCGCCCAACTGGTCGCCGGGCTCTTCTCGCCCATTCCGGTTTCGGGCATGCGGTACCGCTCGCAGGCAATGCGGAACACCATCGCCCACCTGCAATCGCAACACTCGTTCGACGCCAAAGTGTGCGACTTCCTCTTTCCCAGCATTAACATTGACCGCTTGGATGACTGGACACTCTTTCAGCACAATGTAGAGGCCGTTATCTGGGAGCGTCATGCCCAGAGCGGCCGCACGCCTGCCCACAAAGCGTACTTTGCCCTGCAAGCCAAACGGATGTTTGCCTGGGAGAAGCGCGTCTGTCTCTCGGTCGGCCACACCATAGCCGTTTCCGATATCGATGAGCAGGTGATGCGTTCCCGCTTCGGGGTTACCCGTATCTCTTCCGTTCCGACCGGCGTTGACACCGCCTACTTCGAACGACCGGCGGACGCGCCTGTCTCCCGCGACCTGGTCTTCGTCGGGTCTATGGACTGGATGCCTAACATCGATGGTATCCGTTGGTTTCTCTCCGAAGTCTTTCCCAAGATCCAAGCGAAACGCCCAGGTACGACGCTGGCGATTGTCGGCCGTAACCCGCCGCAGTCGATACTCGATTCCGCTGCCAACCCCTTAGTCTCAGTTACTGGAACAGTCCCGGATGTCCGTCCTTACCTGTGGGAATCAGCCGTCTCCATCGTTCCATTGAGAGTCGGTGGCGGCACACGGCTCAAGATCTTTGAAGCGATAGCAGCCTCTACCCCGGTTGTCTCCACTACCATTGGCGCTGAAGGCTTGCCAGTTGTTCACAACCAAACGGCCCAGATTGCCGATACTGCCGAAGCGTTCGCTGCTGAGTGCCTGAATTTGCTCTCAAATAGCGATGGCCGTGAACAGATCTCACAGGCTGCGCTTCGACTTGTGCTCGACAATTTCTCCTGGGCCAAGGTAACCGAACGCTTTGAATCGGCGCTGGTCCGCCCCGCAGTCCCCGCCTTATCGCAATGAGCGTCGCTCCTATCATCTTTGCAGTCAGTCTCGCCTTCATCCTTTACGTTCTGATTGGCTATCCAGGGCTACTCGCCATCTACGCCCGGCTCTTTCCCAAGCCGATCCGTAAATCACTGACTCCCGTTGCGCTCACAGTCGTGGTCCCGGTTCGCAACGGCGAACGCTGGATTGCCGGCAAACTCGAGTCGCTGCTTGCCTCCGATTACCCACCCGCTCTCTTGAATATTCTCGTCGTTTCCGACGGCTCGACCGACGGCACGAACCCAGCCGTTCGCGCATTCGGCAATCCACGTGTTGTTCTTCTCGAACTGCCCGGCGGCGGCAAAGCAACTGCCGTGAACCGAGCTCTCGAACAGGTTACAACTGAGCTGGTCGTTCTCACAGACGTTCGCCAGGAGTTCCATCCGGCAGCTATCAGCCGATTAGTGGCGTGCTTCGCAGATCCTTCAGTCGGTGTTGTGACCGGAGAACTCGTTATCCGAAGCGGTTCCAGTCAGGAGGAGTACAACACGGGCCTGTATTGGAAATATGAGAAGTGGATCCGCCGCAACCTGAACCGAATCGACGCCATGCTCGGAGCGACTGGCGCCATTTACGCGGTTCGGCGCAGCTTAGTTCGACCGCTACCGCCCGACACCCTGCTCGACGACGTTCATCTCCCCTTCGTCGCTGCTTTTCAGGGCTCTCGTATCTTCTTCGAGGACTCTGCCAAAGCTTACGATTACCCTAGCTCCTTGCAGTCAGAGTTCCGCCGCAAGATTCGCACACAAGCCGGCATGTATCAAATTGTCTTTCGCTTCCCTCGGCTTCTCTGGCCCGGCAATCGACGCTTTATTCACTTCTTCTCGCATAAACTAGGGCGTTTGCTGCTGCCCTTTGCCATGCTTACATGCCTCGTCAGCAGCTTCTTTTTGCCTGCTCCTGCAAGGTGGATTGCTCTGGCTCCGCAGCTTGCCTTCTACTCTGCCGGGCTGCTCGATCCCGCCCTACCCGAGACCAACCCACTCAAGCGATTAACCGCCGTCATCCGCGCCTTTCTCGTTCTGGTCACTGCCGCTTTCTGCGCTGTTGCCGTGTTCTTCCTGCCGGCCCAACGACTCTGGAAAGAAACCAACGTCGGGATAACTGCTCCTAAACCTGATCCGCTCGCGCCCCGTTAAGCATCCTCTTTTACTTCCGACTCTGCAGAACCGCGGCCGCGCATGTTGTAACAACCACGGTGTGCATTCTCCCGGAGGCTCAGGGCACTGCGCCTAGGGTCAATCTGAAAGTCCATGCTTGATTTCGCATTGCATCGCTGTAAGCAAACAGCGAAGCCGCTGACGTTTCTACCCGCCAATCCCTCTCTTTTGCTTCATTGAACCAACACACGCCACTAATCCGCGGCAGCAGAACAGGAATGGTGTACCCGAACAGCCGAGTTTCATAATCGGCTTTCACACCCCCCTCCTCGGGGACCCCCGTTTCGGCCAGAAACAATGGCTTTTGCGTCAGAGACGTAATGATCGAATAACACGGAGCCAGCAATTCATACGGATCTTTCCAGGCCTTGCCGCCCCAGTTATACTGATCGAACGCCACGTAATCGACAGTGTTGTCACCCGGATACAGCCCGGGAAGAAGGGAAAGGTTAGCCGCTCCATCTGGGCACCAGACAAACTTCGCGTTCGTAGCGCCGGCCTTACGGAAAAGCTCGTGAATCCGGTTCCAGACCGCAACATACTTAGCCGGAGTATTTCCGTTTCTCCCATCACCAACGCTCCACGGACTCCAATCGCCGTTCATTTCATGTGCAAAGCGAAGAAGAAATGGCTTCTTCCACTTGGCTGCGCTCTGCGCCCAAGTTTGTATGTAGACATCCCAATCGCCTGAAAGGATCTTATCGAGCGAAAATGCCCGGTCGGAGCGATCAGCGTTAGTCCAGTTCATCGGCTCCCACGAGACCATGGGTGTTGCCCCACTATCCACTATGCTGTCCATCAGCCTGGCATCGAATACTTCCGTCTGTGCCTTACTCGCCCAGGGAACATAAACGTTCACAACAGCCGGAGCAGAGCCTGTTAAGTTTCGGAAGCGAGCGATAACACTTTCGGGATCGGTATAGATACCTGGCAACCATGCGCCGTGCCACCTCTTTTGCGAGGAGATATTCACGACTCGGAGCAGTCGCAGCGTAGCATCCGAAACTGAAACATTGCTCAACGTAATACCATCGTTCAGCAAGCTGATCGGCATCAGCGCAGCTCCGCGCAGCTCCAAATCGCGAATGGTGACGGCAGATCCGCTCCGGATCCGAACATTAAAGGGCAGAACTCCGCCCCCTTCGATTACCGGTCTTTTACGTCCGATTCCGTACGCACCGAAGACAACAGGAAAATCTGCAGAGCACGAATTTGCGATGTCAGCCGATGATTCCCATACGGAGCCTCGCTTAAGTAATACGGTGTCGCCGCAGCGCACACTCGTTGAATTAACTCTATAGAGAGTCTTCCAGGCTGTACCGATGCTCTTGCCATTTCGCTGATCATTTCCAGCTTCGCCGTCGATATAGTACGTCTCCGCTGCCACTATTTGCATGCTCAGCAGTACGGAAGTTGCTGCTTTAATGAAGGCAAACGATATTTGCACGCGTAATCTCTCTTATCCAAGTATCCTGTTCGCACATCTACTAGTTACTTCAGAAATCCACATATCAAAAGTATTCAGTATTTTAATCATCCAAACGCGGCTCGATTTCGTATACCTAAATCCCTCAATCTCCAAGACTTAACGACGATTTTAAGTACCGGTACGCCCATGATGACTTGGGGGTTGCTCTTCACGGTTGGCATTACCAATACTACTAACAAGAGATTGCTTTAAAACGAATTGACACGTAACCTTCAAGGCACAACAAAGAAAAACCTGTACTCGGCTACCTAGAATTACGGCTAAATTTCCCATCGTCAACGGATTTAGGGCCTGAAGCTGGAAAGCTCCTGGCATGTTCAGCTCAATGAGGAGTTTCGCAATTTGTCGCAAAACAGTCAGAATGTGTCATTAGAATTCATTTCTAAATACTGGAAAGTTGGTGTTGCTATCGTGCTTGCTGCCATCGGAGTGGCAGGACTGGTAACGATCGTCATGCCGCGTACTTACGAATCCAGAATGAAATTTCTAATCAGTAATGAACGCGCGGATTTAGTAGTTACGCCGGAGCAGAATTCATCCAGTAATCCCCAGAACGAAATAACGGAAACTGAGGTTAACTCTGAGCTGGAGTTATTGAAAAGCCATGACATTGCAAGGAGTATTGTCCTGGATGCTCAACTCTACAAAGGGTTTCAAGGGCAAAGGTCACATCAGCCAAGTCAGCTCGAAATTGAGCGCGCGGCAGCCGAGCTCCAGAAGAATCTGCTCATCGCCCCTGTCCGCAAATCAAACGTTATCGAAGTGTCCTATCGCGCCGGTGATCCCAATCT
>CALMAV010000610.1:0-3032 GCA_937859895.1 uncultured Bryobacterales bacterium
GGCATGGAGTGGACAAGCACGCCATCCATGTCAAATACCATGGCCAAGCCAGGCAAAATTGTGTTCGCGCCGCTGGCCGGCGGTGTATCAGTCGCGCTCAAGGCGTGAGAATAGCATGTGAAGGCAGGGGGAGCCTGTGACTTCGGAGACTCTCAGCCGACGGTTATAATCGGGGCACATACGGGTTTGCCCCGCTTGCAGTCTATTCGTGGTTCAGCCTATTGGATTCAGTTTCGATCCGTAATCTCGGTCTACCTATTCGCCGGATAACACTGGCTGCAAGTATCGCTGCCTGTCTTCTTACAGTAGTCGGAATTGTTGCCCCGTTCATCGATGGATCTGGCTACAGCGCCTCGATTCAAAGAGCAATCGAAGCGACTCTTGGTCGAACCGTCCAATTTGAAAGCATCCACTTCACCCTGTTTGCCGGCCCGGGCTTTGTCCTGGAAGGCGTGACCATCAGTGAGGATCGGCGATTTGGCGCCGAGCCATTTGCGTACGTGCCAGAGCTGCAAGCGCGCGTGCGATTGGACAAGCTGCTGTTCGGCCATATTCAACTTTCCAGTCTTCGACTGCTGGAGCCGTCGCTCAACTTCGTCAAGCGTGACGATGGCACCTGGAATGTCGTTGAATTGGTTAAGCGGCTTGGGGTACCCCGTCGTCTTCCGTTGAACTTCTTTCCCGTCTTTGAAGTGTCAGGGGGACGTATCGACTTTAAATTCGGGTCGCGTAAAACGACGCTCTACATACTGGATTCGGATTTGCAAATCTATCCTGAGTACGCAAGCAAATTGAACCTGCGCTTTTCAGGATCTCCTGCACGTACTGATCGCGCGGGGAACGGTTTCGGTCATCTTCACGGAGCAGCTAATTGGTATCTGAATAGCAATAGGTTAGATGCCGATATTGTGCTCGATCCCAGTAATCTAAGCGAAGTAACAACTCTGGTCGAAGGTCATGATGTGGGCGTTCATGGAACGGTAAGTTCGCGCGCCCATGTTGCCGGATCTTTATCTGCCTTGCAGGTGACGGGCACCATGCAGGTAGCAGATGTCCATCGCTGGGATTTGATGCCTGCTAGCGGGTACGGGTGGGCAGTACCTTACCAAGGTGAGGCAGACTTGCTCGGCAATCGCCTGACGCTACGCACCACTGCCGGGCGAGCGGGCGAAGTGAATCCAGTCGATCTCATGTTGACAGTAACCGACCTGCTGGCAAATCCTCGTTTCTCAGTCGATGCACACCTCCAAGCTGTTCCGGCCGGTGAAGTCCTGCCGTTGGCTCGTCGGATGGGCTTATCGGTACCGCAGCAATTGAGTCTAGTTGGGAATTTGGGCGGTGACTTGAATCTTTCGAGTGACCTCGGGCTGAGAGGCAATCTGCTCCTGAAGGACGCTAGCGCCACTTTACCTACGGCACTGCCCTGGCGCACCGATCATCTGGAAATTGCGGTGCTGGACGACCGGCTGCAGTTTCGTCCAGCTCTTCTCAAGACAACTGGCGGCTCTTTCCAAGTGAGCGGCGAAGTGTGGCTGGCCAATACTCACGCGAGTGCTTCTATCGGATTGCAGGACTTTCCTATCCCTGCTTTCAAGCCCACTGTGAATGCATGGTTTGGTACTCCACCCGTACTTGACCTTATGAGTGATGGGCAAATATCCGGCACTCTTGTTTACAACTGCGAAGAGCGCCGCGAACCAGTGTGGTCCGGCAGACTTCAATTTGCCGGTGCAACCTTCAAGACGGTTGGAATGACTGCTCCTCTGACAGAAGGGGAGGGCCGGGTAAACTTTGCCGGCGCAAATCTGGATATCCCACGCATGTCTGCACGTCTTCAGAAGCACCCCTTGAAGGCCAGCTACCACTACAACCCAGGAGCTAGACACACCGAGCGTTTGCGCGTTGAGATGGCGGCAGCCGATTTAAGTGAGTTGCAGACCATGCTTTCTCCATCCTTGCAAGTGCAGAGTTGGCTGGCTCGTCTGGGTGTTCTGTCGCGCACAATCCCGACCTGGCTAGCCGATCGGGATCTGGAAGCTGAACTCGACATCCGGCAATTCTCTGCTGGCGACACAGCGCTTGGCTCATTGACTTCGCAGGTTCTATGGGAAGGAACGAACCTGCGCTTCGGTCCTATCAAGTTAACCATGCCATCAGGCAGTTTGGAAGCGAAAGGCACTGCAACTCTGGCTTCGTATAGACCTCACTTTGCGTTTGCTGCAAAGCTCTACAACTACCCTTGGCGAGGCGGATCGCTTTCTGCTGATGCTGACCTGGAGACTTCAGGCATAGGTGAAGAAGGCTTGCGCAATCTGCGCGCTTCCGGTCTCTTCAGCGGAACCAACATGCAGCTGACTCCAGAGGGCGTGTTCCCTGAGATCGCTGGCTCCTTCCGTCTCTCCTATAAAGATGGGTGGCCGGATCTGACGCTTACGAAGATTCAGGCGTCGGATGGTGAAAGCGACTGGAGCGGCGCAGGGGCCGCAGGGAGTAATGGCCGGCTTGTCGTCGATCTGGAACGGGAAGGGCAGCAACGCCGCTATATCAGCACGCTCAATCCCGACCCTGCCGTTCCGCCTCCGGATCCATCGGACCATTAACGACCCGAGTGGGTTCCCGAACAGCACAGCTTGACTTGAGGGTTGGCCAAAAACCCAACCCTGCATAGCAGACAGGGCAGTTCGCTGGATTGATCCACACGTGGATTTCATTAGCATTTCACTAGTGATTCGAAGATTCCGAGCCATAGTGGAGTCAAGAAGCAGGCGGACGCACGCCTTGAACGTGTGCCAGAGCAAGAGCTTCTGGAGCGACTGGCACCTCACATCCAGGATCATGTCCAACATTTTAAGGTAGTTACAGTTGGTACTTCACCGCTCCTTGCACCGCGCTCAGATTGACGAACTCAGCAGACAGCTGGCACAAGTTCGACGATTAAGCGAGTTGCTCAAATTAGGCTGTCCACATCAGGGACACACCAGGGGGAGAGACGCTACGTTAGCACGCTCAATCCCGACCCTGCCGTTCCGCCT
>CALMAV010000610.1:3042-6566 GCA_937859895.1 uncultured Bryobacterales bacterium
GGATGTAGCAGAGTTCACGCTAAGATCAAGGTGCAAGATGGATGCTTTGGAGCAGGCCTTCGATTCGCTTAGGCGCGAGTTGGGGGACGCCGTCGTCAGCCAAACGCGAGTGGCTCGAAATGTTCTCACATCAGACCTGAATCAATCGCTACGGAGACTGCGCCAGTACGGCAGTGAAAGCGAATGGGTCAACACGCTTCTGGAAAGTGCCTCCCGGTTCGCAGAGCGTCTAGCAGTTTTCGAAGTTCGTAAAGACTCTCTCCATCTGCGAGGGCAGCGACACATGCAGCTTCCGCCTGACCTTGCGATTCCGCTTGCCTCTGCAGCTGCCTTTGCCGGTTGTATATCAGCGAAAGATACGCTCCTCAGCTTGTGCACTGTATCGGAGGTGGGCCGTGAACTCGCCGCGGAGGTCGGTGTCGGACGTGTGCGACTGATACCGGTTCCCAATGGTGATCGCGTAGTGGCAATCTTATTTGCGCCCGAAGACGACAAGTTGGATGCTAATGGGCTGGAACTGATCGCAGGCATTGCGTCCATTGTGCTGGAACGAGGGGGGAATGCGGGCTTGCATGCACAAATTGCCAGTGCGCCGACCGTGGGGGACATCGCTCGGGAGAGTTCCACCCGTCAAACTGTGCCTTGGCCTGACTGGTCTGATTTAAGCGCGACCGACCAGACTTTGCATCTGCGGGCGCAGCGATTCTCCAGAGTCGCCGTAGCAGAGGCGCAATTAGCTCGTCCGGAAGCTTGCGCTGCGGGACGAACTGCCGGCGATTTATATCTGTTCTTAAAAGTCGAGATTGACCGGGCTCGCGACAGCTATCGAAAGCAATTTATGACAATTCCGTCCATGGTGGATTACCTCCATCTGGAGCTTGTGCGGGTGCTCGCAGGAGGCGACGAAACTTTGATGGGGGCTGAATATTCGGGAGCAATGGTTTAGGCGAGTGCCGCGGATTCAATTTCTCATGCGGTCGGCAGCGGTTCTGCTGCTGGCTTGCTCCCTGCCTCCCTCCCTTGCACAGCATCACAAGAAGCCTGGGAAGAAACTTGCCCAAGCGGCAGTTTCAAAGCCGGCCCGCCCTAAGCCGGAGAGTTCCAAAGTGGTAGGAGCGGCAGGTCTAATCGCGGCTGCTCAGCATGAACTCGATATGCAGAACTTCACTGCTGCAGCCGATTACTCTTCCGCTGCGGTCTCCAAAGCTCCGGTGCTGGCCGACTACGCTTATTACATACGGGCGCAAGCTGAGTATGGGCTCCACAACTATAGCGAGGTGGGTGAAGCTGCAACCCATGTATTCAGCCACCAGCCGCCTTCACCCTTTGTAGGCCCCGCAGCTGCGCTTGCCGTGCGGGCGGACTTGGAGGCCAATAGCCCCAAGCAGGCACTCACGCTGATCCGCAAGTACTTCGACGTCGTTCCGCAGCCGCAAGCCGATTTGCTGCTCGCACGCTGCTTTCGCGAGACGGGCGATTTGCCGGCGGCTGCCGACTACTTTCAGCGTGTCTACTATCAATATCCAGTCGCAAAGGAAGCGAGCGATGCAGCGGACGCGCTGGTGGATCTAAAGGCGCAATTGGGCGATACTTACCCTCCCATATTGCCGGGCACGCTGATTGCCCGTGCGCAAAAGCTGTTCGATGCGAAGAGGCCCGCGGCAGCCCGCATAGAGTTAGCTGCCGCCATCCCTCAATTAACCGGCAGAGAGGGTGACATTGCACGGGTTCGATTGGGTGTTGCCGACTATCTTTCGGGACAGACTCAGGCCGCCTTTACCTATCTTCTAGCCTTGAAAGTTGAAGATGGAGAAGCTGACGCTGAACGCCTGAATTACCTGATCCACAGTGCTCGGAGGGCAGATCGCCATGCCGATGTCAAACCTTACTTGCAACAACTGGAGAGCGCGCATCCTACGTCGAATTGGCGTCTGGACGCGCTGATCTTTGTCGCCGATCAGGCACGTACTGAAAACGATTCCGCGACCTATCTACCTCTGTACGGCACTTGTGCTGCCAACTTTTTGAAAGAGCCTCGGTCTGCCTGGTGCCATTGGCGTTTAGCTTTCGATAGTTATCGCAAAGACGGCGCCGATGCCTACGACCTGCTACGGAGCCATGTGGAGCAGTATCCGGGCTCAGAGGACATCAATGACTCCTTGTACTTCCTGGGACGACTGCAAGAGCGCAAAAACGACAACGCGTATGCCAAGGCTTGCTACCAGGAGCTGCAGACTCGCTTTCCGAACACCTACTACGCCTTGATTGCCCGCGAACGGCTGAAGCAACCCAGCTTGCAAGCCGTGACTGCCAGCCCTGCAGCTAAAGAGTTTCTACAAGCTATTCCATGGCCAACCCGGCCTGAGTTTCCCAGTTTTACGCCCGGCGATCTGGCTCGTACTCGCCTGGTCCGGGCGAATCTTTTGCAGTTGACCGGACTGAACGTGTTTGCTGAGAGCGAACTGAAGTTCGGTGCGCATAACGACGGTGATCAGGCCAACGTCTATGCCTTTGAACTGGCCAAGTTGGCTACTGCCCGCGATGCTCCTGATCAAGCTCTGCGCTACATCAAGACGTACGCTCCCGGGTACCTGTATATGCCGCTCGATCAAGCCCCGGCCCAGTTTTGGCAGATGGCGTTCCCGCTTCCTTACCGTGAATCAATCGACACACATAGCCATGAGCAAAGCCTTGATCCGTTTCTGGTTGCTGCTCTTATCCGGCAGGAGTCGGAGTTCAACGTCGCTGTTATCTCTCGCGCCAATGCCTATGGTTTGATGCAGCTTCTGCCCGCAACCGGCAAAGATCTAGCACATCGTTCAGGCATCCGGGCCTTTCACGCGTCCCAACTGCTTACGTCCGATCGCAACATCCAGCTAGGCACGCAATATGTTCGCAGTCTCCTCAACTCCTTTGGCGGTCAGGAAGAGTACGTGTTGGCTTCCTACAATGCCGGACCGAGTCGCGCCAAGCTCTGGCAGACATGGGGCCCATTTCGCGAACAGGCTGAGTTTGTCGAGACCGTTCCGTTCCATGAGACTCGCGGTTACGTTCAGGTAGTCCTGCGCAATGCCGATATCTACCGCCGCCTGTATACCGGGACTGTTCCGCAAATTCCTGTCTATCATCCAAAGCCTCCGCCTAAGACAAAGGTCAGCACAAAGAAGCGCGCCACCAGACGTCGCTAGCATGGCAGAGTGGACCGAAATGTCTTGATAAGCCTCTTCATTCTGCTGATTCTGGCGGCGCTGATGGCCGCGCTGACCATCTTCTTACGCAGACGTATCGCCTACAATTCAACGCACTTTAAACGGGCGGGACCAGACGCAAATCCAGTGAACCCATCTCCTGTGCAAAGCTGGACGCTGGCCATTGTTGCTCGATACCTGATGGAAGTGGAACTGCCGGTTGATTCTTTTCGAGTACCGGGCATTCGCCGAACGGGAGCACTACAGCCAATGTTGGCCAGTGATTGGGAAATCAGCGACCGCGATGGATTGTTCACGCAGATCAGAGAGTTACAG
>CALMAV010000611.1 GCA_937859895.1 uncultured Bryobacterales bacterium
GCCTGCCCCTTCAGGATCGCTTCGACAGCGACCTTGTGACCAGCAGGGACAACTTCCTGAACGTTCAGCCGACCTAAAGCTGAGTGCAACGAGTCGCCCGGCGTAAGCCCTCTTCGTGCTATAGCGATATTGTCCGCCGGGTGAAGTTTGACCGTGGCGTTCTCACTTGTCGGTAAGGTCTCAATTTGTAGAAGCATTGCTTGCGCCTAACGACATTCTCCTGCAACGGCGAAAGCTCTGCTCGCTGTGTAGAATTATTTTGATCCGAGAGGTGTGCGATAAGCTTTCCTATTCACTCGGTCGCTTTCTGCATGACTAAAACTCACCTAAGTCGGAGGAGTTTCTCCGCCGGCTTGCTAGCCGCTCCGGCCCTGCTACAGGGCAGACAGACGCGCTCGGATGCTGCCCGTATTCAGGTCGATACGCGACGGGTCATTGGCGCTATCGATCCAAAGCTGTACGGCAACTTCTTGGAGCATCTTGGACGCTGCATACAGGGAGGCATTTTTGAGGAAGGCTCGCCACTGTCGGACAAGCAGGGGTTCCGCAAAGATGTGATGCAGGCCGTTGAAAATCTGCATGTGCCGTTCCTCCGTTGGCCCGGTGGTAACTTTTCTTCGAATTACAACTGGCGTGACGGGATAGGTCCGCGAGATGAACGCCCGCGACGTCTGGAGATGGCTTGGGGCACCATTGAAGACAATCGCTTTGGCACCCACGAGTTCCTGGACTACATTTCCCGCATTGGAGCTGAGCCTTACATTTGCGCCAATCTCGGCACTGGTAGCTGGGATGAGGCCCAGCAATGGGTGGAGTACGTCAACTTCGATGGCGATACCACCACTACTCGCCTTCGCAAAAAGAATGGCCGGGAGAAGCCGTGGAAAGTAAACTACTGGGGCCTAGGCAATGAGATGGATGGCCCCTGGCAGATGGGTCATCGCACGGCAGAGGATTACGGCAAGTTTGCTTTGGAAGCAGCCAAACTGATGCACTGGACTGACCCGTCTATTAAGCTGGTCGCGGCGGGCTCATCCAACTTCAATGCCGATTGGATTGGCTGGAACCGAACGGTGTTGCAGTATCTCGCA
This sequence comes from uncultured Bryobacterales bacterium, assembly GCA_937859895.1. GTDB lineage: Bacteria > Acidobacteriota > Terriglobia > Bryobacterales > Bryobacteraceae > Bog-105. The sequence goes on from CALMAV010000611.1 coordinate 1,092, forward strand.
CCCCATGTCGATTACCTTTCGCTTCACCTTTATGTTGGCAATCCAACCAGTAACTACTACGAATTTCAGGCAACTCCGCTTGAGCTAGGGGAGCGAATCAAAGTAACGGAAGGCATAATCAATGCTGCTGTTTCCGCGCAACCTAAAGGCAAGAACATCTACATCGCTTGGGATGAATGGAACGTCTGGTATCGGGCACGCGGTGGTGAGAAGGAGCGCGGCCGCCGCATTCTGGAAGAACACTACAACCTGGAAGATGCGCTGGTTGTCTCCTCCTTCCTGAATACATTTGTGAACCATGCCCACATTGTGAAGATTGCGAACATGGCGCAACTGGTCAACGTCATCGCCCCGATCTTTACGAGCAACAAGGGTTTGTTTCTGCAGACAATTTACTACCCGCTTCAATTGTTTGCCACCTACTCCCATGGCACGGCTCTTGACTTACAAATTGAATCGCCTACTTACAAATCCAAGTCACGGGCGGCAGTTCCTTACCTGGATGCATCGGCTGCATACAATGCTGACGGTGGCCTCGTGTTCAATCTAACCAACCGGCACCAGGATCAGCCACTAGATGTAGTCCTGGAAATTGAGGGTAAACAGCTGGGCAGCGAGGCGCAGGTGTTTGTGGTGACGGGCCCTGATATCAAGTCCGAGAACAATTTTGAATCGACAACGGTTAAGACTGTAACAGGCAAGCCGATTTCAACAACGCCCACTAGTTTGAAGTACACCTGTCCGCCTCGCTCTTACACGATGTTAAAGATCAGCTAGTTATTCTCCCTAAAGTGCTACTTAATGAGTAATGGCAGGGCTTTCACTCTCCAAGGATGCGAGCGACCAAGTCTTAGCGACGCAGGCCGAGAAAACCGCATTCACCATACTGGGCGCTATTAGCTTCTGTCATCTGCTCAACGACATGGTGCAATCGCTCATACCAGCGATCTATCCAATCCTGAAAGCTTCGTTTCACCTTGGTTTTACCCAGATCGGCATTATCACTCTAGCGTTTCAGATAACAGCATCGCTGCTGCAGCCTATCGTCGGCTTGTACACGGACCGGCGCCCGCAGCCCTACTCGTTGGTAGCTGGAATGGGCATCACTCTCATTGGGCTTCTATCCCTGTCGGTAGCCTCAAGCTTTGGAATGCTGCTGGTTTCGGCTTGCTGCGTAGGCATGGGATCTTCTATTTTTCATCCTGAATCGGCGCGTATTGCGAGAGTTGCATCCGGCGGTCAACTGGGGCTGGCGCAATCGTTGTTTCAAGTAGGCGGCAATGCTATGGGTCCGCTTCTTGGAGCATTTATCGTCTTGCCATACGGGCAACGCAGTATCGGTTGGTTTTCGGTATTTGCCGTGATCGGGATGGTGGTCGTTCGCCGCGTAGGGCAGTGGTACAGCCGCCAAATCCAAGCTTCCAAAACCGTGAAGGCTGGTCGTCAGAAGACGGTAGTCGTCGCCTACTCAAACCGGAAAATAACTGCAACAATCGCTGTGCTAGTGGCGCTGATCTTTTCCAAATATTTCTATCTGGCCAGCATCACCAGTTACTATACCTTCTACTTAATCCAGAAGTTTGGAACCTCTGTCCAGCAGGCGCAGCTCTACTTGTTTTTGTTTCTAGGATCCGCTGCCATGGGAACTGTCGTGGGCGGTCCGGTAGGGGATCGCATCGGCAGAAAGCCTGTAATCTGGGTGTCTATCCTTGGCGTCCTGCCGTTCACTCTTTTGCTGCCCTACGTGAACTTATTCTGGACGGCAGTCTTAACTGTCCTCATAGGGTTAATCATCGCCTCTGCCTTTACTGCAATTCTTGTGTATGCCCAAGAGCTGGTACCAGGAAAAATCGGCTTGATCTCCGGTATGTTCTTCGGCCTTGCTTTCGGTATGGGTGGTATCGGCGCGGCAGTTCTGGGCAGACTGGCTGATGCGACAAGCATCTCCTTCATATACCGCGTTTGCTCGTTTCTGCCGCTCATCGGTCTGCTAACTGCTTTCCTGCCTGACTTGAACCAAGCCCGGGCAAAGCCAGTGCGCAGTTAAGGACCGCCTGAGAGCACAATCGAAGCTCTGCAATTATCGGCTCCGCTCCTGCTGAATTATCTACAAAACAAAGCCGCTATATATGCTTCGGACGACTGCGTGCAATGGGACTGCTTCCTCAATTTGCGCCAAGTCCGCGGGCGTGAGCGTTTGACGAGCTGCAGGTTCTGACCGTTGGCCGCCCTCGCTGGACCTTTCCGGGCAGCGGCACCATTGCCCTGTTGAGTCCGTCCGCCGAGCATACCACCAGACAGCACACTGTAGGTGACCAGACCCATGCCCATATCTCAAACAGACGGCAGAACGTTATTCTCAATGTCTCGTCCCATCAGCCGATGTGCCGGACGTACCCCGCCTTTACCAAATCCCAATGGCGCCCACCGTGTCTTCAATCGGTATGGCTGGATCGGTTCTCGCTGGCTCGTAGAGATCAATATAATCGGTTCCCAAACGCCACAGCGAATAGCCATTGACATTGGGGGTAGCGATTGGCCTGTTATCAAGGCCGATGAATGCACCGTCTGGACTCCGCAAGCGGCCATACTTGACCGAGATGAACGCTTGGTCCCGGCGGCCCTGAATCGCTTCGAATCAATAGCTCGCTATGCCCCATCCCATAGAAGTGTGCGCCGTGTTTAGTAGGCTGATGCCCGCGTCGAGAGCCGCCAGAATGGTGTCGACGCTTTCGCGATCACTGCCGGACCCTGTACTAACATCTGCCATTCCGCTGCAACCAAGGCCAAGCGCCCCAATCTCTGTCCAGTTTCTCCAGTTTCGCCGGATCATCAACCTTCTTCTTGGAGAGCGTCTCCACAACTAAGGCTGCGTCCGAGCGAGCATCGCATCCACCGGTCCGCTTGTCATCCTCAATCCTATTCCGGGTGCAATTCTGCTTATCCAGTTGAGTACATTGCTGAGACCAGGCCTAATCTCAAGCCGATCTCTGGTAAAACCCTTTATCGCTTCTCGCGCCAGCTTCCGAACGTCCATGTTGGCGCTCGCTTTTACATCAGTGGAGTCGAATGCATTCTGCAACGGCGTTTGTGTTGATGGTGGAGCAAGTTCAAAGACTTTTATGCCGGTGTTCTTGAGCTGAACCCGCAACGACTTTGTAAAGGCATGGAGGCCTGCCTTTGTGGCGCTATAAATGGGCGAGATCGGAAACGGGACGAAAGCAATTCCTGAAGAGACGTTCACGATAGCTGAGCTTTTCTGCGCTTTCAAATGTGGCAAGAACTGCTTCACCATGCGAACTGGGCCTGTGAGATTGATGTCAATTTCGCGAGCCAGATCCTCGAAATCAACGGCTCTATCGTGCAGATTGATCTTGCGCATAATGCCGGCGTTGTTGATCAAAACGTTCAACTTCGGGAACTCTTTTGTAACGCGGTCGTAGAGTTGCGCAATTGCTGCAGGAGCAGAAACGTCACTGTTGATGGCGGTAAGAGAAGGATGTTCCTTCCCAATCAAATCCAGCTTGGCCTGATCGCGGCCTGTAACGATGACTGTGTTTCCTAAACTCGCAAGCTGCTTAGCTAGTTCCAATCCGATACCCGACGTACCACCCGTGATCAAGATCGTGTTGCCTGACATGTTCATAACGCCCCTCCAGAAACTTAAATAATGCTTGGTGTATCCGTTTTGAGCTCTGTTCCAAACGGATCTCACACCTCTAATGTGCCCTATGGACACATTGTTGTCAATGGAAACATCATTTATCGTGTAATCTTGGCATGTGACAACGTCGGTAAGAGTTTAATGCGATGAAGGCGAAGACACCCAACCGCGCTTATCATCATGGAAATCTTCGTGAAGCTGTGCTGCTCGCTGCTGGGCAGGCTTTAGAAAGCGGTGGCGCCGGCAGTGTCTCACTTAGGGAGATCAGCCGGGAGTTGAACGTGAGCCACACTGCGCCACGCAGACACTTTCCTACTAAGCAGGCTCTCCTGGACGCGCTGGCGATCCATGGTTACGCGCGACTTGGCGTCACATTGTCCCGTGCAATAGGAGATCGCGACGCAGATTTCGACATTCGGCTGGCGAAAGCGACTCGTGCTTTGGTGCGCTTCGCAGTCAAGCATCCAGTTTTGCTGGGGCATATGTTTGCTGCAAAGCATCACCCCGCAGCCCCGCCCGAACTTTTAGAAGCAAGTGACTTGGCGTTCTCATCAGGGCTCAAGCTGATCGCGGAAGGCCAAGAGACCGGGAATGTGGTGGCAGGAGATCCAGAGCTGCTGGCATTAGTCCCCTTTGCTACCGTGCAAGGGCTTATCGTGGTCTCAAGCCAGGGGTACTTCAAAGGAGTTTCGTTAGAGCAGTTAGTAGAGGATGCGACTTATCGAATCATTGTTGGTTTGCGCCCTCGCTCCTAAACGGCAGTCATGCGATGTCTTTCTCGCGCGAATGCAAGCCCGATAACTTCGGCGCAGTAGATTAAAGACATGTCTACTCTTGCCCAAGAGTCAAGTGTTTCCGAGCCCGTGCTCGCTCCTCCTACAGCCCCCATTGGCATTTACTATGAGCATCCGCGTTGGTTCCAGCCCTTATTTGATGAACTGGACCGCCGCGGTACGCCCTATACCAAGCTGCGCGCCGACGAGCACTTCTTTGAGCCTGGACAGCCCGAGAAATATAAGCTGATTTTCAATCGTATGAGTCCGTCAGCTTATCGGCGAGGCTCCGGAAGCAGCATCCTTTACACGCTTGCCTACCTGGAGCACTTGGAAGCAAGTGGAGTTAGGGTGATTAACGGTTCCCGCGCTTTCCGCTTTGAACTGTCCAAGGCTGCGCAGCTTGCCTTACTGAAACGGATGGGCTTGCCCGGTCCCCGAGCACGTGTCATTCACCGTGCGGCCGATGCGGCTATAGCTGCTGAAGGGTTACGTTTCCCTATTGTTGTAAAGCCGAACGTGGGTGGAAGCGGCGCTGGTGTAGTGCGGTTCAACTCGCCCGAAGAACTGCGCAATGGCATCGCAAGTGGCAAGCTGGATTTAGGTCTGGATGAAGTCGGCCTGGTTCAGGAATTCATACCTGCACG
>CALMAV010000612.1:0-206 GCA_937859895.1 uncultured Bryobacterales bacterium
CCCCAGGACTCCAGTCCAGCGTCGCGCTGTTCACAGGAACCGTCCACAGCACGCGCGTGGCGATCCACACAAGAAGCGCAGCCACACCAACTGCCCGCAGCCCCCACCCGGCAACCTGCCACTCTCGGATAGTGACAATCACTGCAGTAGTAAGAGTCGGAAAGAAAAGAGCAGGAGCGAGGATCCGCAACCGACGAACCATCGCC
>CALMAV010000612.1:216-1983 GCA_937859895.1 uncultured Bryobacterales bacterium
CAGCAAGATCTGTGCCTCTTCCCGAAGCGCATCCAACGACGCTCCAAGCCCATAATGCACACCCATCTCAAAACCAGCAAGCACGCCAGCAAAGAGCAGATTCAGAAGCACAAATAGGTCTGGCCGATGCATGGCAGTCATAGGTTAAAGACAGATTGACACTCAACCACATCATCAAACGAGGAAATACACTAAGAATTTGGATTGTACGCAGCGGACTTTATGCCAAAGGCAAGGACCGGACATCCGCCAGATGCCCGATTCTCTAGTTTCGGAATCAGCTTACCCATGTGAGTGGTGGAATTGCCGAAGGAGGCACCGCGTCCTAAAGCGACGAAGATGTCTTGTAACTCCGTTGCTCTAGTAATAATCACGCCAACGCTGATGACATTTAGTTCGAACAGTAGACGGAATGTAGTTAGGTCACGATCAAAGAAAGGGTCTTTGTTATTCCATTCGGTCTCGATCGCAATCCGATTCTTGAAGTAGTCCACCTTGTGAGTTGGAGACAATTTAGTGATTCCGTCCGCTTCTACTTTAATCTTGAAATCATGCTCCTGCCAACCTCGCTCGTAGAAGAAAGCGTCTATCCCTGCGGAGATCTTAGACTGGCTACCGCCCGGAGTCATGATGTCGCTCCTTCTTAAGGTGAATGCGGCAAGCATGTCCGTAAGATCAGCCCACTCAGAACTAAAGTCGGCGTGCAATATCGAAGCGGCATGATTCCTTTCCGCAATTTCGAATTTTCGCTGAACGATTTGAGGTAGAAGGTCTAAACCCATATCACTGTAAGTGAGTAAACAAACTGTCCTCGCCACTTTGCGAATGGTTTCCGTAAGTCGGCCATGAAGGGGCGTAAGTCTCTGCTTGTTTCCCCCACGAGGTCCAATCCAGGCGATTTCCACGAGCAAAAAGTTCCAAACGGGGTCCAGGACTGCACGCTTCTATCAAGGAGTATTGCTCGTCTGGCTTTCGTGAATGTTCACGCTTTCGTGTAGCCATAAAGTTTACCTGTCTGCGACCGGGGGCCAATGTTCTGGCATTCTTACCACGAATTCCGAATAGAAGCACTTCCGTTACGTTCCTGAAATAGAAACCAACGCCACGACCATCTGGACCACCATCCTTGCGAATCTTGTGCCAGATCAGATTGCTCTTATACTGAAATCCCCAAGACTTCATTACCTCAAGGCCGACCGGCAGCAGAGCGTTTGGAACCCAAAGATAGAGATGACACACTGGCGCGGCTGCATGAACTACTGGTAGAGCTTTGATCTCAGGTAAGGTCATGGTGCTGTACCTCGAGAGACGCTTATGCTCTGGAGCCATTTTCCCGGTACGATTCTGAAACTGCCACGGCGGGTCGGCCATGATCGTCCCAAAACGACGCCCGTTGACGAAAGTTCGTAGATCTTCTGCTGCGTCAGCGGTGCAAGAAGGTTCAGTAAACATTTAGCTATCTTATACGTTGCGTACACCAGCAGTTGCTCATTTGCCTGAGAAAAGTAGCACATCCCTTAATGGTACTAGCCACCTATTGCACATCACCTATGCTTTTTGTTCGTCAATTAGCCGATGGCCGTTCCGCCCGATCCACAACCAGCGCACTCACCGGTCCCCGCATCGCCTCCAGCCGCAGACCAAGCTGCTGCTGCACAGCCGAAAACAGCGGAGCCACAGCTTCTGCTGCCGCCACCTCGCCCCACCTCGCCCCCAAACTGCGTCTCATCAGGAGCCCACTCCAGGTCGAAATTGTATCGTCCCGAG
>CALMAV010000613.1 GCA_937859895.1 uncultured Bryobacterales bacterium
GAGTGAGCAAGCGGCCGTGTGCCGTAAGCAGCCATGCCGCCTTGTTCGAAGACGATGCCGGTGAGGAGCGTATCAAAGGCGCACCAGACAAAAAACCACAAGGTTGCGCGCAGCAGTTTTTCGAAGGGATCGCCCAGCACGGAACTAAACGGAAGCGGCAGCAGGTAGAACAGCGTGAACGGCGCAAGCAGCAGCAAGATGGGGAACGCTAAGTTCATTCCGATCTCACCAGCAAAAGAGGCGAGACTTACCGCTGAAAATGGCAGCAGTAGCAGAAAGAGAATGGCGAGCCCCCTGGCACCTTGCTCGATTACGCCTTCGCTCTGTAGGCCCGAGAAAGGCGCTGCCTCCGTGCCAACGCGGTCAGCCCGCGACCATGTGGTTGCCAAGCGGTTAGTGCGCTCCCTCGCCTAATAGAACGACGCGCAGAGTTTGAATCAGAATCCAAACATCCAGCCACAGTGACCAGTTCCTGACATAGTAGCTGTCAAGCGTCACGCGCTGTTTGTACGTTGTCTTGCTTCTTCCGGAGACCTGCCATAAGCCGGTCAGCCCGGGCAGCACTTTGGTATAGAGCTGAAAGTTATCGGTGTAGCGAAGCACTTCCGACTCCACAATAGGACGAGGGCCCACAAAGCTCATCTCGCCTTTGAAGATATTCCAGAGTTGGGGTAGCTCATCCAGGCTGGTGCGGCGTAGAAAAGCGCCGACCCGGGTGATGCGCGGATCTCGGCGGAGCTTTTGCGACCGGTGCCATTCGGCGGCCATCTCTGGGTTCCGTTGCAGATACTGCTGTAGAGCCAGATCCGCATTCAGCACCATGGAGCGGAACTTCCAAACCTTTAACTTGCGATTGTCTTCTCCAATCCGCGTATGGCCGAAGAAAATCGGTCCTGGCGATTCGAGCAAAATAAGGCAAGCGACCACAGCAAGAAGGGGAGACACGAGAATCAGCAGAATGGAGGCAAGTGCCGCGTCGAAGCACCTCTTAAGGAAGCGCTCGGCCGGGTATCGCAAACGGTTGTGCGATTCGATAGCCAGTATGCCCGATATCTCGCTAGTAGACGCGTTAGAGCCAGCCATGTCGGCCAGGTCGGGCAATATGAGAACGCGTTCAAAGTCGGCAAGACAGGCCAAAAGCCGGTTTAGATTCTTCCGTCCAGTGGCGCAGGGAATGGCCATGATAGCCCGACGTATGCCGTGCGCTTTAGCTACCTCTGAGGCATGTTCGGGCGTAGCAATCACCGGAATGCCGCACACCACATCGCCTGAAATCCACTCAAAGCCAAAGACCAACGCTGGCTTCAGCCCGTGTTTCGGATTCGACTGCATTTCTTGGACAAGCTGGCACACATCCTCACCACAGCCGAACACAGCCACAGCGTGTCCGAACCAGGATCGATGGCACAGGGTGCTGCGTAGAAAATCACGCGTGATCAGCACGAAGATACAAGCGAGAACATTGGCGATGGCAACGCCTACGAGGGTCTGCGGGTTGTGAGTGCGATGCTCGGCGAGCGCGCCCACCATGAGCCAATTGACTCCCACGGCCTTGAAAGTTCGTTGCAACTCCAGAACCGGACTGAGCAGAACCGCAGGATACATGCCACCAACTACAAAATTTAAGGGGAAGAACAAAAGGGAAAGCCAACTTACTAAGTTGGAACTCGAGGCGCTAAACGCGAGGTGGGTTACCAAGATGGCTGCCAATTGCGCTACGCCGAAACTGGCCAAGTCGCCGAGCACGAGGACCATTTCGGAGAGCCAGCCATGCCACTTGGCAGGGAGAGATAAAGCCGTTTGGGCAACGGCTCTGCCGGTTGACGCCGCCGCCATTACCGACGCCTTCCAACTGCGGATTTCGCGGTGCTTAGGACGGTGTCGTATACGCCCGACATCGCTGAACCATTACGCGACCAGAGGAAAAACTCGGCGCGGCTTAAGGCTCCTTCCGATAACTGTCGGAGCAGCCTGCGATCTTGAGCAAGAGAAGTTAGGGCACTTGCCCAGCGTTGGATTGCATCCTCCGGGTAGGTAACGGGGATCTTTATGCCGGATGATTCAGTAACGATGTCGGCAGCTCCTTGATGATCGAAGCAGATGACGGGAGTACCGCGGCTCATAGCCTCAAGCATCACGTTGCCCGAGGTGTCGCGAAGGCTGGTGAAGGCAAACACGTCCGCCCATTCCGACTGAGCCATGGCGTCTTTCAGTGGGAGCCAACCGACAAACTTGCAGGATTGATGGATGCCAAGCTGCCGCGCTTCCATTTCCAGCTTCTTGCGCAGCGGTCCGCGACCCCAAATGCGCAATTCAAACTTGATGTCATTGCGAATCGTCCCTAATGCCCGGAGCAGTATTTGAGGTGCTTTTCTAGCAGCTAGATCACCACTCCAAAGAATCCGCAGGTGATTAGAGGCGCTCGCCACAACTGGCTTTGGACTGACGAACTCGATGCCAGTTTCCAGAAGCTGGACAGCATCCCGGCAATAGACATGTTCAATGGCTCGCTTGCCTTCCGAGTTGGCCGCCAATACTACCGCTGCTTTGCGCATGGCTGAGCGCACCTTGCGGCTATACCGGAATTGAAGGAAGTTGCAAACAGAACGGATTGCTTCCTGCAAACCCCCCACAAGACCGGCAGCACGCAGGAATCGAGCTGGAAAGTTTTGTGTGCCTCCAATAGGACCCCAAATGAAAGGTATTCCCAGCTCGTAGAGTTTTCCGGGCTCGCGAAAGCCGATCAGAGTGACCTGATGAGCCACATTGAATAGCTGTTCGCCGTGTAGCTTGTGAGCGAAGGCCAGGACTTGTGACTGCCAGCTTGAGTAGGAGAATGGATTTGTATAGAGGAAGAAGCGTGGCAGTTTGCCCAGCCATCGGCCCGCAGCGCTTTGACCGACGTAGAGGAAGCGTAGGTGCGGGATTTTGCCATACTCGCTCAGGTAAGTTTCGATGTCAGGGCGAGATAACTCTGAGGTGATGACGACGGCTTCGTAGCGCCGTGCCGCCTCGGTTGCCCATCCCCAGCCGACGCGCCAATCCGATCCTTTCGTCGGGCTGCAGTAGTAGCACACTAACAGAACTCGTGGTCTGGATTGGCTCTGTCGAGCCGGTTCCGCGGTCTCATCAAGCACTTCACTTCTGAGAAGATTCACGGCCTTCTTACCTTCCTAGGCTAAGCGGATTCAGATAGAATCCGGCATTGGCCAAACGAACATAGGGTTCGATTTGGGCCAGGCGTGTTTTAGGCACAATCAATAAATCACCGGCTTGGATCTCTGGGTCCTCGCTCAGCTGGTGTTTGTTGAGTACCTTTTTCAAATCAATCAACTTGGTTTGGCCGTCCACGTTGTTAACTGGGTGAATCAGCAGAATTTGTGTTTCCTTGCCCGAAGCTGCGAAGCCGCCAGCAAGTTCAACGGCACGGAGAGCGGTGATGCGTCCGTGAATTTCAAAGCGGCCTGGCCTGACAACTTGTCCACCGACGATGTAGTAAGGCTGCTCGAAGCTCCTGAGATCAAGGGAGATCTCGGGATCGTTGAGACGTTCGCTCCCTTTCTGCACCAGTTGGGAGTGGATTTCATTCAGAGTTAGGCCGCCTAACTTCGCTTCGCCCAGGAGCGGAAGGGTGGCATACCCATCAGGCTGCACGGTAACAGTGGTGTCATATTCCGGGGTGTAGCGATAGCTGACGTGAAGAACATCGCCTGGATGCAGGTGATAGCGGGGCTCCCGGGTAGCGAACTGGTCATTAACCCAGCCGAACCCTGTGGAAGCAAAAGCAACCAAGGTGAGAACGAAAAAGAGTGCAGGGCGGTTGAACATACAAGAAAGCTGATCTATGGTTGGTTTCCGCGGTTCAGTCACCAGAGGCAGTAGCTTGAAAAGCACGGTCTGGATAGTGGGTACGGGCTGCCTGTGCAGCGTTGGAAAGCTTGGAGGTTCCACCTCTTGCTTCGAGCAAGAAAATGACGAGTAACGCGAGAAAGCAGCCGACGACGGCTCCCACAGCAAGATTTGTCCCCACTTTGGGCGAAACAGGAATGGGAGAAGAAACTGGGCGCTCAATAATCAGAACGCTGGAAAACTTTTGGGCATCGAGCGACTCGGCAAGCCGGGCTTCATCGCGGCGGTGTACATACAGGTTATAATTATCCTGCGCCTCTTTCGCATACTGCTCAAGATTTTGCAGCATCGCATAGCTCTGATCCATGTCAGCCAGCTGCTGCAGGTAACTTCGGCGCAGGGCGGCCAGTTGCACACGCCTGGCTTCTAGCACCCGGGCGGCAATCTCCCCTTTGGCATAGTCGGATCTCAATGATTCGTGGAGGGTGTCCAGGTCTGTGGTTTTTTCCAGAGCGCTTTCAGACCTTGCTGCGGCGAGTTCCCCTTCTGTGGCGGCGATCTGCTGATCCAGTTCGACAACCAGGCGATCAGAAGACTTGAATTTTGTAGCTAGATCGATGCGCCGGTTGCGAAGTTCAGCTAAGACTGTTTGTAGCTGTTGGGCTGCCTGCTGGTTTGGCATGTCACGAATTTTTGTGACGACGCGCTCAGGAACGGTTGCCAGTTGAGTCCGGCTTCCAAACAGGCGGGCCTGTTGTTCTTCGCTTTCTATCTGGGCATTTCTGAGCTGAGCATCCACCGACCCAAGCTGTTCCACAACAGCCGCTTGTTGTTGTGACATAGCGTAAATCTGTTTCCGGCGATGAAACTCGTTAAGCGCAGCGCGGATCCTTGTAATCT
>CALMAV010000614.1 GCA_937859895.1 uncultured Bryobacterales bacterium
GGCAGCAAGTGCGGTGAGCGTCAATGAGCAAGTGGCTGCCAATGTGAGGCTCCGTAGTACTTGAGCCTCGCCGGCGAAAGACCACCGCAGAACATCAACCAGCAGAAAAGAAACCGGCAAGCTAACGAGCCCGATGGCTATAGGGAAAAGCAGGACGTTGGTAACGAGCCGGTTTGTTCTTCGAAGCGAGAGTGAGGCGTAGATACCAATTCCGGCCACGGCCAGATAGAAGAGCACAGTTGGCAAAGGCCAGGTGGAAACCCAAAGTTCGGGGATCCGCAACCGTCGCAGTTGCGCCCACTCTGCCGACATTCTTCCAAAGACCGGCTGCGATTCCGCCAGACCCGGTTGCAGCTGTGACGCGTTAGCAAGTAGCAGAGCGAAAACGATGAAGGCAGGAAACGTCGCGCGAAGAAGAGGACGCTGATTTCTGTCAAAGATAAATTGGCAGAGTACAAACAGCCAGAAGATTGCTGCAACGAACGGCTCGTACGCGAAGGCGATCCCTCCAGCGAGACTGGCCAGCAAGGGTTTACGGTTGGCCAGCAGCCCTAACGCAAGAATGGTGAATGAGAGCGCAAAGGCAAAGGCGGTTGGTTCGCGATCCACCGTCGGGAGCGAGATGCCGGGCAGCAACGCGCCTAGGTTTACGACAGCGGTAGTGGCGAGTGCGCCAGGCACTCCGGCACCGGCTGCCAAACAAAGCAGGGCCACACCCAGCAGGCCGGCGCCCCGTCCAACTATCTGCTGGGCTTGCAGGACAGACTCGATGCTCTTGCCAGTTGCCCTGTGCAAGAAGAGAGTAACTTCGTCGTAGATTGTGTAAGTGAAATCTGGGTTAGTGGCTACTAAGTCACGGGACAAGAAGCCGGGCTGATCCAATCGCTCGAGGGCAGCGACCGTTACTTGACTGGTTCCGGCCAGATAAGTATGGCCGGGATAGTAGGCATATTCAAAGTAAGTAAGTGCAAGTATCCCCGCAAATAACAGGAGTGCCCGCCTCATCTATTGCGCAGGCGTTTTTTGTAACTGCTCCTTCGCCCAAACTCGATTGGGAGAAAGGTTGACCGCTTGCTGGAGAGCAATGTGGGCTTCGGCGTTCTTCTTCTCTTTTCGAAGCGTGATGCCTTTCCAGAGGTAAGCTTCTGAAGACTTTGGGTCCAGGGCAATGGCTTGATCAAAATCTTTAATAGCAATCTCAGGTCCGCCGCCCATCGAGGCAGGCAAGTAGGAGTTACCCACTCCGCGACTGATGTAAGCCAGAGCATTCTTTCCATCCAGCTGAATTGCGCGATCAATCTCATCGCGCGCGCACGGTCCATACTTGAGCGTGCCCATCAGCGGATTTGCTGGTATCACCTGCCCACAGAGCGCACCTAGAATGCGATGGTACTCAGCATTCTTGTCGTTTGCCGCCACAGCCTTTTTCGCCACGTCCAGACCGGCTTCAGCCAACTGTTCTGACTTGGCTTTGTCCTTTTTCTCCATGGCTACTTCCGCGCCATAGGAGTACGCAAGTGCGAGTCGATACTGAGCATCTGGTGACTTGCTAGCCGAAGCGGAAGCAAGTGACTGTTGAATTAGCGTGTCGAGAGCGCCGCTGTCCCCACGGTCCCGAGCCGCAACTAGATCGCTGTTCGACGCCGTCGCGCCAGATAGAAAACAGCAGAGCGACAACGTCAGTACGAAGGAAAAGGAGAATCGTAAACTCGACATCCGTCCTTATTCTAGTTGGGAGTGCCGCGGACTTCTACAGCTTGGCAAGCTTCCGCTGCACGAGCAAAAAGTAAAGCGAAAGAAAGATAACCAGAGTTCCATTCAGAGCCATGACAACAGATGCAGAAGTTTGTTTAATGAGTATGCCCGAAAGCAGACTTCCTATTGGCATCCCACCCCGAAAGGCAACGCTGTAGATAGACATTACCCGTCCGCGCATAACATCTGAAACGTGCGTTTGGACCAGCGATGTATTTAGCGCAAACACCATTAGCAGTAACGTTCCGGAGAAGAAGATAAGAACGCTGGTAAGAGCGAACAAATGAGACAACCCAATGCCAGTAATAACAGCACCCAACAGCAGCAAAACAAGTAGCGATCGCCGCGCTTGTCCCGCCTGGCTCTTAGCTGATGCAACAACTAACGCTCCGCAGACTGATCCAGCACCGGAAAGACAGAGGAATAGGGTAAAGGTATTTGCGTCGCCATGAAAAATGTCACGCGCAATGACAGGTAAGAACGTGATGAGCGGATAGGAGAGCAGAGTGAGAAAGAAGCCTAAGGCAATCAGGCTCACCATCCCTTCCCTCTTGCGCAAAAAGTTCGCTGCTTCACGCATGCTGTCGAGCACTGAGTCGGTGTTCTGCTGCGGTACGAACTGAGTCTTAATAGCCAGTAGGGAGGCAATCACAGCCAGGAACGAAAACCCATTGAGGGTGAAGCACCATCCCGCACCCAGCTTAGTCAATGCAATGCCGCCAAGGGCCGGACCAACCACGCGGGCAAGATTGAATTGAATCGAGTTCAACGCGATGGCATTCTGCAAATCTTTCTTGTCTACCAGTGTCGGAACCAACGCTGCGTAGGCGGGTCCACCGAACGACTGCGCGATGCCAACAGTGAACGATAGGCACCAGATGTGCCAGACACGCACTGCCCCGGATACAACCAGACTGGCGAGCAGAAATGCGCAGGTCATCTGAATCACCTGAGACATTAACAGGAGCTTGCGGCGGCTATTTCGGTCGGCAAACACGCCCCCGAACATGGAGAAAAGAAAAATGGGAATCTGCCCGAAGAAAGCATCCAGACCCAGATACACCGACGAGTTAGAAAGGCGATAAACCAGCCAGCTCTGTGCCAGAATCTGCATCCAGGTTCCGATACTGGACGCGCACGCACCCAGCCACATGAGCCGGAAATCCGGGTACTGAAACGCTTTGAAGGTTCGCTGTAGCAATCAGCGTATCGGCTTCTGTCGCTTGATTAGATGGACCAAATTTCCGTCGGGATCTTTGAAGAATACGAGCCGGTTACCCTCGTTTTCATAAGGCTCAGCCTCAAATCGAACACCCTGTTCCAACAGCTGGTGGTAAGCAGCATCGAAGTCGTCAACAGCGATTGCAACGTGCCGCAGGCCCGGGGTCCGCATACCACTGGAAGGCCGTTCACCCTCGGACGGGACAATCTCAATAAGGCTGCCATCAGGCGCTTCAATAAAGAAGTTGCCTGAGTAGGCATAACTCACCTTGAAATCCAGAGTTGCAACGTAGTATTCGGCCAGACGCTGGGGATCAGGCGAGGCGATAGCGAAGTGCTCAATACCTTTGAACATTCACGTGGATTGTAACAGTCGCCGGTTCCACCGAACCGATTACCCTTTCAAACTGGGCGTTGCTTTCGCAACCATTGTTCAAGCCGGGGATCTTCGAAGTCGTTTACTTGAAGGTCAACACCGCTGAAGACGGTGGGTGTTGTCTCTACACCCACCACGCGCATACCGGCGGCAAGGCCCGCGTCGGCTCCGGTCGGAGAATCCTCAAAGACAATGCAGTTAGCCGGTGCGATGCCAAGCTTCTCCGCACATTTCAGGTAAATATCCGGAAAAGGCTTTGGGCGGTCGACCATGAGGCCATTCACTGTTATTGGGAAGTAGCGGCGCAGGCCTAAGCGGTCGAGAATAAACTCGATATTCTCCGATTCGGCATTGGACCCAATTGCTTTCGGAACGTCCGCATATCGCAGCAGAAACTCATTCACCCCGGCAATCGTAAAGTCCTTGGATGTTTCAGCGCGCATCAACTCCCTAAAGAGGCGCTCCTTAGCGGCGCCGTGCTCTAAAGCAATCTCTTCCGGCACAGACTGGCCCAGGAAATCCCAGACCAACTCGGTGTTGCGCTTGCCGTGCATCCGGTGCTCCAAATCGGTCACGTCCACGCCCAGGCCTTGTAGATATTGTTCCCAGGCAGTAACGTGCAAGGGCATGGAG
>CALMAV010000615.1 GCA_937859895.1 uncultured Bryobacterales bacterium
GTTGAGAGGTTTCGATGCTTCTTAGATTCCAATCGAGGCTCGGTACAAACATGCTAAGAATAGGGCAAAGCACAAGCTCCAAGCGACTGTTCGGACCCAACTTGGTCAAACGCATAGCACGTCTTCTTTACGGAATTGGTCGAGAGTTGTTGCAGCTCGGGTCGACTCCAGTGCCCCCTCTAAGTGGTCAAGAGGTGAACGTAGCCGATGAGCATGGTTGGGCAGAGGTATCGCTAACGGAGAAGATCTCACGCAAGTGCATCCGTAAGCAACGCTGAGAATACGACCGGCCGAACAGCACAGAGTTTCAGAGGGTGCGATATGCCTGAACGCCGCGGTGCAATTCGGACGTCCGATTCTGACTTGGTCATGCTGACTTGGGACAAAGATTCTGTTCCGCTCAAGCAACTCGGCAATATCGAAGATGTCTCACAAACAGGGTTAGGAGTTATTGTTGAGCAGGCTCTGCCAGTTTCGACTAAGGTCCACATCTCCTACCGTGACAATAAACTAACTGGAACCGTACGCCATTACTTCGCGCGCGAATACGGTTTCTTCATGGGAATTGAACTAGAACCGGGCAGCAGCAATCCCATCCTGCCTCTGCAGCTAGAGCTCCTCTACCAGGAACGAGCGATCTAGCGAAATGCATACCTAAGGGCCATGACTTCGCCCCGTATCGTTGCGCCATCGGTGATCTCGCTTAAGGGCCATTCTTTTTGAAGTTTTTAACGTTCACTGTCCGGATTGCCCGTTAACCGGGCACAATTCAACGTGTGTTGAAGCTTCGTGAACCCTTGCCCACTGGTCGTGAGGCGAACGAATCTATATGAAAGAGATGCCGACCTTAGATCCGCTTGATTGCAGATGTAAAGCGCGTCTAGCAGGACTTACGTACAAACGGGGAAGCTGCGGAACGCACTACCGGCTGTTTTTGACACGGTTTTCGAGAATGGCTTGTCTGTTGTCTGCCGCCCAGTAATGGAGTGGAACAAGTGCGCCTCGAAGCGCAATGCCAAATTCCGTAAGCTTGTAATCCACACGTGGGGGAACACTCGGGAACAGCGTGCGAGTGACGACACCGTCCGCTTCCAGTCGTTTCAGGGTTAACGTGAGCATGCGTTGCGAGATAGTGCTGAGGCGCCGCAGCTGCCCTTTGGAAAGAGCGCCCACGACCAGGATGGTCCACTTGTCGCCGAAGCTCATAAGCACCTCCGCAAGCCCCTTGCAATCTGCTGGCCCGAGCATGTCTACAGGAACAGATTTGTTCGTTTCGCTCATAAAAGTGCCCTCTTGTGGGGATTCTTTACACGTTCTATTCTAGTGTTACGAACAGCTTGTTCGCACTCGCATCTGTCGCAACTTTGCCTCCGACGAGTGAATGAAAGGATTGGAATGCAAACACTCGTAAGCTCACCCACATACATTGCGACTCAAGGCCAGCCGCTCGACTCAACTGCAAAAGCACAGCAGCGTAACAAGATCATCTACTGGAGTCTGACGGTGCTGATGTTCGTTCCCGGCACCCTCGGAGCATTTGCCGAAGCGTTCACGAACGGCCCGGCAAGCATTGTGAAGATCATGATTGGATTGGGCTTTCCACTCTACCTGATGAAGATTCTGGGAGTATTCAAAATCTTCGGCGGCATCGCGATCCTGACCGGCAAGCTACCCCGAATGAAGGAGTGGGCGTATGCCGGCTTCGCGATTGAATTTCTTGGCGCGACGGCGTCGCACTTCATCACGGGAGATGTGAAGTACTCCCTGTTTCCGTTCTCGTTCTTTGTGATCTTGGTGATCGCCTACTTGCTGTGGCATAAGACGGCGGCAACCCCGCTACCCTTCGAGCTGCGGTTGCGCGGTCTGTCAAGAGCCGGAGAGTAGTTCCTCCTTGCGGCAACGGCTCAAAAACCTAAGTGGTTGACTCGGTTCACAAACCAAAGCAAAGAGCCGGAAGCAGCGATGGCCTGAAGCGGCCATCGCTTGTATCGAATACGGCTGATGCAAAACGCCCTTCACTCTGATCGATTCGGTGCCAGGACTTTTTCAACAGCATCGCTTGTTTCCGCAATGCAGGCGAGTACTAAGCGCGTTCCAGTTTGCCCGCCCCTGGACCACGGTCGATTCTGGAACTCCCGCTGTCACAAGTACTTTGATCCGAGGCTCGGCCTGCCGACAGAAGCCATTCCTTATTGGACAAATAACATGCAAGAGTGGTATCTGATTGACTATCATGCGCCGACACAGGTTATTCAGGCAAACTGTTCCAGCGCTTCTCTTCCTTTCAGGAATGGCTGCGGCACAGACGCAAGGGCTGGAGAGCTGTAGACCGGTAAGTGAGCGGAGGGAGCCGGAGGGTTGCTGGATACTCGCGAGCAAGCCACTTGGCATGCTACCTGACCGGCCCATATTCTGGACGCTCGATGTGTACCCTGATCGCGAGAGCGCACAACCTGCTGCACAAAGCGGGAGCACAGTGCTGGACGCTCTTGGAAAAGTATGGCTGCTCACCGTGGGTGACAAGCCGGTGCTGCCGTCCGGAGGCAAGCGCGTGACACAGATCGGGCCTCTGCCACTAAAGCCTAACGAAGAGTACACGGCTCAATACCGAGAATCAATCATGCGTCCCGGTGCGGTCAGTAGAACGCATTTGCACTCAGGGCCCGAGGTCTTCTACACCGAAACCGGTGAGACCTGGCTTGAGACGCCATCGGGGAGGCAGGTGAGTCGAAAAGGGCACGATGTGGTTGTACCGGAAGGTGAGCCTATGGAATTAGTCGCAACAGGATCCGATAACCGCAGGGGTCTCGTCCTGGTGTTGCATTCATCCTCAAGGCCACACACAACGGTAGTTACGAACTGGCAATCAAGCGGACTGTGTAAGAAAGGAAATTGAACGATCTGAAATGAGATCGCATGTCAGACGTCCCGCAGGTAGGTCCCGTTAGCTAGGCAGGCTAAGAGAAGTTGGCTCAGGTCCGCGACCTTGGGCATTTTCACGGTATGACCCGCTATGCTTTCCTGTGCTGTCGCAAACCTCTGGATCGACATGGGTTCCGAATCTACTCCGGATGCTAATGGAAAACGCCGCTCTTGCACCTACTCTGGAGGGTCAATCGCTGTTTGGTGCCCGGCGGCGATCAGCGGTATGCAGCGGACAACCGCCTCAACCAGTCCTGCTGCTGTATGTGGGGATGCTTCCACGGTAACCACAAGACCATGTTGCGAAGCGGCTTCAGTGGTGACCGGGCCGATGCTGGCGATGCGCATGCGATTTAGCGTGAGGGCGTCCATGACCGTTGTCAGGTTGTCGACAGCCGAGGGACTGGCAAAGAGAATCCAGTCTGGGTACGGGTCGCGGAGAACGGAATCTGCGTCTGCTTGTAAGCCGGGCGGCAGTTCATTACGGTATGCCTCAACGACGTTGACCAACGCTCCCAGTTTGCGCAGCTCGAATGGAACCAGATCGCGTGTCAGATTTCCGCTTGGGATGAGGATGCGGTTGTCATGCAGATCGAATTCCTTGAAGGCTTCGACGAGTGATTC
>CALMAV010000616.1:0-603 GCA_937859895.1 uncultured Bryobacterales bacterium
GGACGGTAGCCACGGCTGTTCCGTTCAGGTAGTCCTGTTCGGTTCCTTTTAAGCCGAAGAAGCGGGGTCCGTCCGGGCTGAGAGAGAAGTCAACCCGGACTGGGCCAATGGGAGTGCGATAGCGAAGGCCAATGCCGGCCGATTGCACAGTGTAGTTGAAGTCGCGGAAATTGCTCTGGCGGAAGCGAAAGGAGAAGTCGCCCAGGCTGGCGTAGACGTTTCCAGCATCATGGAACAAGACAGCGGCGAGGTTGTCGCCATAGAGGGGAAAGCGCAGTTCGAAGCTATTGGCGAATAGGACATTGCCGCCGAGAGGGAATCCAGTGGCCAAGTCACGAGGACCGGCCTGGAAGTCGGGGAAGGCGCGGATGGAGGTGGAACCGCCGGAGTACAAACGCTCGGCAAGCGGAATCTCTGGGCGGCCACTCAGACGGGTAATCACGCCGAACTGGGTGCTACGAGCAAAAACGATATCGCGGCCTAAGGGATGGTAGGTTGCGTTTCGCCCCAGACCTCGCGTGAAGTGGGTCTGAGAACCGAGCACTCCCGGCGCGTAAGCGAGTGTGAGAGTTGAGTAAACGCCGCGGTGTGCATCGGTGGGGT
>CALMAV010000616.1:613-9342 GCA_937859895.1 uncultured Bryobacterales bacterium
TGTCCTGAATGAAGGATAGTTCGCCCGAGCCAACCGTCTCCGGCTGGGAGAGCAGCGGAACCAGAAGCTGCTGGATCTTCAAATTCGACAGAGTAACATTTCGAAATACGGCCCGGTACTGGACCGTGTAGGCACGGGAGACGCGTTGCGCTAACTGAGCCGAAACCTCCTTACGTTGGGCGGCAAAGGTTCGGATATCGGTGGAGTTATCGAACAGACCAGTGATAGAGAAGCTAAGGTTGTCGGTCGAGAGGAAACGCGGAACAAAGTAGGTGACCGAAGCGCGCTGGCGAATTGTGGAGAGCGCTGTCTGAACCCCGAGTGTCTGGCCGAGGCCGAATAGGTTGAGCCTGGTGACACCAACCGCTACGCGAGGAGCGAAGCCGGTGGTACCAGCAGGATTATCAAGGGTAGTTACTCCGCCACCGATGCGGGCAATCTGAGCACCGAACCCTACGTTCAGCGAGTAGTGCCGGGCCTCCTCGATATCGAACAGAACGTTCTTGCGCTCTTCGTCACCCCCGGGGTTCTGGACAGCAGTGTTGACGCGCGCGAAGATGCCCAGATTATAGAGGCTCCGCTCCGTATTGGTTTGTGCGCTCAGAGATAGTGGCTCGCCGGCTTTCAGCTGTATGCGGCTGAAGAGCAGACGCGGATTTGTAGTTTCCAGGCCAGACACGAGAACTTCCCGTACAAACTTCTGCTCGCCAGGGACGACCTGGTAGGCCACTTGGATCTGGTGAGACAAAGGACCGGGCGTGACGTGGTAGTCGAACGACGCATTCAGATAGCCGCGATTGTAGAAGAAGTTCAGAATCTCCTCACGGTCGAGAGCGAGGTTGGCTTCGCTGAACGGCTGCCCGGTCGCCGTAGTGAGCTTGGGCAGCAAAACCCCTTTCTCCCTCGCGTTACCCCCTTCCAGGGAAACCTGCGACACCAACCACTGTGGGCCTTCGGCGATGGAAATGACAACACCCAAACGATGTGCGTGGCCGCCGTAGTCGTTGCGGGTATGGGAGGTGACCGAAACATCGCGGAACCCGGAGGCTAGATATAGGTTGCGAATTGCTTGCAGATCAGCTTGAAGATACGCCTCACTGAAGCGGCCGGAGGGAAAGCGGGGGAACGTGGCGGGCTCGACATAAATGCGCTCCCGGATGGTACTGGTGAGGAAGTAGTGGTTACCCGCAATCTGCAAGGAAACGAATCGATGGCGGACGCCGCGATCAATGGAGTAAGTGACAATCTTCTCCCGGGTGGTTGGGCCGTTGCTGGTTTCGTAACTAACTTGCGCTTCGAAATAGCCATCCGCCAAAAGGTACTGCCGGATGTTCCGCTGGCCTTCAAGCAGAAGGTCGGGGTCGATGGAATGCTCTTGAAAAAGCGGAACGAGCTGGCGAATCCGGCCTTGGCTGATGCGGGCGCCCACGACGCGGATGATGATGCGAGGGCCGGCTTGGATATCAATCGTCGGCTTCAGGGTATTGGAAAAATCGTTAAACTGCAGACGCGTCAGGGCAACGCGCGAGTCGAACAGGTTGTGCTTCTCGTAATAGGAACGAACATTCTCAAGACCGTTGCGGACGCGCAACGCGGTTACCTGCTGCCACCCGAGTAAGCCATAGAGGCGCCGCCAGCGAGTTGCGCGCAGGATGCCCGCGGTATTGCGTTGAGGATCACCGGTAACGATGGGAGTTTGGAAACGTGCGCGCTTGCCCGCATCGACTTCGAAGAGCAAGGAAGCCTGCTGCCCCTTCTGTTCATAGGTGACCTGAGAACTCACTTGCGCCTGGTAAAAACCGTTCTGGCGCAGTTCGTTCTCTATTGATTCAACTGCTTGCAGGCGAAGATTATCGACGTAGCGAGAGCCCAGCGGCAACTTGATTGCGCCAAGCACCTGGCCGGCGGTGGGCGGAGTCTTCAACCCGTTTATCGTGATGCGACCAACAAAGTAGGCGGGCTTGGTGAGAAAGCGTAAGGCGACCCCGGTGCCCGTGCGGGCAGCATCGACAGCAAGGTCAGCATAACGGCCACTGGAGTAGAGGTTCTGGATGGCGACAGGCAGCGTCGATGGCTGGAAACGATCGCCAGTGTGGAACGGCAGACGGTCCGCAAGTTCATCGGCGCTAAGCGGCTGGGAGGTTGGGTTGAAAGTGATGCTCTCAATGACCAAGCCTTTGAAGCTGGTGGGGTCTTCGCTCGGGGCCGGTGTCGCTTGAGCGTTGCCGCAGACCGGGGAGAAGAACGCGGCGAGCAGCCAGCAGCAGGCTGTTAGGATCGACCTAGATGCAGGCGAACGGCGGGGGTGGGCGGTATTCGCGGCAGGTTCTCTTTCCGCCGATTGGAGAGCGCGGACAGGAACAGATTCGTGCGGCGACCGTCTGCCTTGTGGGCTGCGGGGCGCTGGGAAGTCTGGCAGCAGAGGCACTGGTGCGCGCAGGCATTGGGCGGCTGCGGGTGATCGATCGCGACTACGTTGACTTTTCAAATCTACAGCGGCAATGGCTTTACGCCGAAGAGGATGCGCGTAACGAGGTTCCGAAAGCGGTCGCCGCAGCTACGCGTTTGCGGCAATTAAACAGCGAAGTATTGCTGGAGCCCCTCGTCAGCGATGTGACGCCTTCCAACATTGAGGAGTTGCTGGAAGATTGTGCGCTGATTCTGGACGGTACCGACAACTTCGAAACCCGCTATCTCCTCAACGATTTTAGCGTTAAGCACGGCAGGCCATGGGTGTACGGAGCGGCTATCGGCAGTTATGGGCTTACTATGCCGGTGGACGCCGAGCGCGGGCCATGTTTTCGCTGTGTGTATTCGGAGAGCCCAGCCGGACAGCAGCCTACGTGCGATGTGAACGGAGTGATCGCGCCGGCGACTGCAACGGTAGCGGCCTGGCAAGTAGCGGCGGCAATGCGGTTGCTGGTTGGCTGGCCTGATTTCGCTTGCGCGATTCATTCATTCGATGTGTGGGCAGGTACGAGTCGAAGGATAAGTGCGGGCCCACGTGACCCTAATTGCGTTTGCTGCGGGTCGCGGCGATTTGAGTTTTTGGACGGGCAACGGGCATCGCCGGTCAGCCTTTGCGGACGGAATGCGGTACAGCTGCATGTAACGGCAAAGCGGCTGGATTTGGCGGCGTTGGCGATCGACCTTCGCGCTTTGGGAGAGGTGCGGGTGAACGAGTTCGCGCTGCGGGTTTCAATACCGAAGTTTGAAGTAACGGTGTTCCCGGATGGGCGAGCGATTGTGAAAGGCACTACAGACGTGGCGGTAGCGAAGGGCGTTTACGCGCAACTGGTGGGAGCGTAGCGCAGAGTTGCCGACCGTGCGAGAATCAGGGAGATGGGCGGTTAGCTCAGCCGGTTAGAGCGCCTGCCTTACAAGCAGGAGGTCCACGGTTCGATCCCGTGACCGCCCACCATTCCTTCTGCCATCGATCCTAAGAAAGTCTGGCATTCCTGGCCTCACTCAGGTCAATCCTTGCCTGGTGCCCATGCCTCGCAAGCAACTGAAGCAGTTCCCCTCCGGTGATCAAAGTCAACGGTTTGCCTTTCGCAAACTGGTATGCATCTGGCCCAAAGTTAGAGGTTGTGACCAAGATTCCCTTCATTGCCCCCTCATTGTGGACAGTACCGTAGAGATCCCGCACGGCCGATAATTCAACTACATTCGTATATCGCTTTGCCTGGATGACGATCTTTCCTCCTCTGATTGGATCTGGGTCGAATGCAACGGCATCAACTCCGCCGTCCCTACTTGCTCGTGTGATCTTTACTTCACCGCCAGTTTTGCTGAACTCTTTCTCGAAGATCTCTCGAATGAGGTTCTCGAAGTCCAGCCAATCCATGGCCGCGATGTTTGTGCTCTGATCCAGAGTCTGGGCGACGTCATAGGCAGGCACGAATCTGGAATCGTCCTTGTTGATTGAGAGCACTGGCTGTATAGGATTAGCATCTGCCAACGCACTACCGGAGACCCCCTTTAGATTTCTTACGCATGAACGCGGATCAACGTGCAGCAGGTTCAGCAGCAAAAATTTTGCCTTCTCGACGTGCATGGAAAGGATACATGGATGAACCTCTCTTCCCGTTGCTTTGTCAATTTGTGTCACCCAGCCGTTAAAAACGACGGCTGAGAGTGCGTCCACTAAATCAACTGTGAATAATTTGTACAAGTTGGCAAGTGCAATCTGACAAATGGCGTTGTCATACATGGATCTTCTTTGCGCTTGGGACAGCGGAGGCTCGGATAAGGTTCTGCTAGAAGCTTTGAACTTAACTTCTTTGGCTTTTGGAAAAAGATCGAATGACGGCAGCTCATAGTCGACCACAAGCGTCCGTGTCTCAGGAATGTAGTGAATTTCGCAACCTTCAGGCCAGGAGTCGGGGATCTTTAATGTTGAGAGAAGGTCATACCAAAACGTAAGTAGGTCATCCGAGTTAGCTGATGAGGGAAGGCGCAGGATTGCTGCTGAGTTCTTAGTCGTTATGCTCGGGGCCCCAAAATCAAACGGGCAGTCTGAAGAAGCCTCATTATTAGGCTTCACTGTATCTGGCTTTCTACTTCGTTCAACCAGTCTGGCTTTCTTAAAACTGCTCTTGGGGCACTGCCGTCTGGCGGCCCAATTATCCCTTCACGCTGCATCATATCCAAGATGCGCGCTGCCCGGCCATACCCAATGCGTAGACGCCGCTGTAGGGTTGATGTAGAAGCCTTTCCTAGTTCAAGAACGACTCTAACGCTGTCCTGATACATAGGATCTTCTGCTCCTCCGAATGCGTCCTCTCCGAAATCATCAAATACAACTGGTGAGAGCTCATTAGTCTGATTGGAATGGGTATTCTCATCTGCTTGGCGCGCCCAAGACAACAGAGGTTGTTCAGAAGCGGACACTGTAGAACCAGCCTCGACCACAATGCGTAGGAAGCTCTGAATCAAGGCGAGATTGTACTCTAATTCGGCGTTGAGTTTGAAAGCCCACATTTCGCCGTCGCGTTTGGACAGACCTGACGAGTGCCCCTTCTGATCGGCCGTTTCAGAAGCTTTGAGGCTGCGATAGCGCGCGGCCCAACGCTCATTTTGAATTCGTATCTTTGCCTCGAGTTCCCCTTCCGTCGAGGCACGTACAGTACGGAAGCTTTTGAGACCTTCGTGTCGGATGCGCCGTTCGAACATATCACCGAGCCTTCCTTAAAAAACTATAACTGACATGAAGAAGCTACATCTTTCCTACAGCAGTACGGTCAGTGAGCCAACCATCGGATTTGGGTCGAAGGCCATTGCATCATGTAAGGCATGCTACTTGCTGGTCCTTAATACGCCGATTTCACTGAATTTGTTTTCGTGAGTATTCGATTAAGGTTATCGAAGTTAGATCGATCTCTGACTGAGACATTTTGCTCCGGTCCGATACCTGAATAGTGTCACGGGAAGGACCGAGTGCGTACTTAGTTTTGTTGAGGGCTTAATTCCAAGTGGGATCAAGTTAATAAATACCCGGTAACTAACACCATTACTATTGAATATTTTACTTGCATTCGCGTATTGCCCCAAGTCAAGGCCTGTAACTAGGCCTCCAGTTTATTTGGTTAAAGTTTGGCTTCGCTTGCCTCTATAGGATGTGATTACGATCGATAAAGCGGCCCTGGCGCGCTACTTCGTCAGAGAAGTTGCTCCTGCTGGTTCTTAGCTGACTTATTTATCTGTCTTACTTCCAACACTCGTTTTTTACTTCGTAGCATCCCTATTTACGTTAGTTTTTACCAGAATGACTCCGTTTTATCAAGAAGCCTGTAAGCGAATTATTGCCTTTTTCAGGTACTTGCCACCTGTTCTTCGATCTACTCTGCTCTTATTGCTCCTGGTACTGTCGAACCGCCAGTTCATACACGCGGACACAGGGATTGTTGTTTATGGGAGCAAGGGCACTGATCAGAGGAGGACCGATTCCGGTCATATCTCTTTGATCGTCACGGACCTTTGTGCCTCCGGTATTGATCAGGTACGACGGTGTGACTCCGGCGAAGTGCCTGGCGTTATTGTCACGGCTTACGCGAATCTTGCTTCGGACTACAACAAAGCTATTTTCGTGTTGCCCTTACTTGACCATCTAGTGGCAACCCACGACCCCGGGAAGATCCCAGTTTTAAGCAGCGGCTCATCGCTACGGGCAGCCCAGATTACTTACTGGCGTGAGCATCTTCGCAAATATTTTCCTCCTATGAGGCAAGGACGGTATACGGAGCTGCGTGCAGATTTGGATCGTTTTGATGCAGGCAGAACCATGAGACGCTTTCTCACGATGGAGTTCATTGGAACGCTGATCGCCGGTCACAAGCACCAGGACGCGACCGAACCTATCGCCCTAATCGATCCGGAAACTAAGGAGTTGATACCAGACGGTCGTTGGAGAGAGGCCGTGGGAGCAGAACATTTGCGCAGCGCTGTAGTGATTACCGCGCCTGCTTCTTTGGCCCAGGAACTTCGGTTAGTCGCTTACCTCAGCAATCCTCCATTTAACGCCTTCAACGCGATGACAGCAAACTGTTCAGACTTCGTGGAACGTGCCCTGCTCACGGTATATGGAGATAGCGGATTGCGCTTTCGTAAGCGCCAACTGGACCTCGCCGACGCCTGGATTACCAGTCCACTGTTCATAGCAACAGGGTTCCTTTCCTACCTGAAAAGTAACGATGTACCGACTCGCGTGAATTTCATACCGATCACGGCTGGGACACGACGGTCGCATTTCTCGGTACACTCCATTAGCCGCGGCGCACTCGTGCCGGACCCTGCGCAAGGTAAGTTAGCGTTCAGCCTGAAAGTTTTCTTTAACTATCTAAATCCCCTTTTGGGTGTTACCAGTTTTACGGTTGATCAGTTATCCCGTCTCTCTGACTTGCCCGGCTTAATACATGATTGCAGTAGCGGGGATTTATTGACAGTGGGAACAGGAGGCCAGGCTTGCGCGGGCTTAGAAACAGACACACGAGACCGAGTTCGAGTATTTGGGACGTCTTCCTGCTGGAGAAAAAAGCAAGATGCTTTTCTGGCTATGACCTCACAAGCAATGGAGGCAGGTCTGCTGGAGACGCAGAGTAAACAGCTCATGTTACGGCTAGGCCAACCATACTTGCTGGCACGACTTTACGAGCACCCCATGACGGATAGAAGCCTCACTCAACCTCTGTTGATCGGTATGGGAGCTTGTCGCGGGACTGAGTGCATCTCCATGCCAACGTACTCCGATGCATCTTCGCAGAGTGTTTCCGAAACCGCTGATCTGCAGGATGAAGAGGCTATTCCAAGCCGGCCGGACATTCGCTTGATGGCAGAATCTTCTGAGCCGCTAGTAAAACAAATTGCTCTGAAGCTAATGACGTCGGTGATTAACTTCGATCTTTCATCAGAACCAGGAGACCGCCGCAGCGTGCAAACGTTTGACCAGGACTGGCGACTTCTGGTTCGCGTGGCCGAGGCGAACAAATTAACCGTCCCTGCCGAGGCCGCTTCGGAATCGTTAGAGAGTTGTTCGTGCAACAGCTTTGATACAGGGGCTGAGTCGAAGGACGCCCTACAGGTGGCACGTGGGTTCGGTCACACCGTAGCTCGTGTTGAACGGGAGTTCGTGTATGGACCGGCGCGTTAGGCCACACCTAGTCTAAGGCGCGAAGTAGCCGCTTATATCAAGTATCAGGTGGGTCGGATTCGCTGTGAAGATGTCGAGCAAACCGCCAGGTGCAGGAACTATCCCTAAGTTGGAGGTAACTGTCCCATCATAGGCATTCAAAGTAGAAGCAATAGGCTGAGACGTTCCGTCTGGCCATAGGGTTAAATAGGAGAGCGAACCGGAAGGCACTACCGTGGCGTTAAGAACCACTCCCTGCGCTGCAGAGCTGAGCCCACAGGAAGCCGCGGCTAACAAAGCCGTAGTTGTACCTGCTATGGGCTGCGCTGGTGTTTGAAGCCTAGAATCGAGAGCACGGCAAGGCAGAAGCGTGTACAGGTTTAGACCGCCGTTCGCAGCCGGACCGAAATATCCATTGATATCGATTATGAGATCGGTGTCTGCGGTACTGAAGACGGATATCGCGCCATTTTGTCCCGCGGGCAACACCGCGGCGTTTGCCGTGACAGCGCCCGTTGGAGCATTCAGGGTCGACGCAACTGGCATAGCTTTACCGGCCGGCCAAGCGGTAAGGTAACTCAGTGGGGCTTTGGGAATGGCAGTGATGTTCAGAGCATAAGCCTGGGCTTGGTTGGTGACTCCGCATGAACTGGAACGTAGAGGGAAGCTGCGAGCCACGCCCGCTTGGAGAGTGGGGCCGCCAAGCAGGCCATTGGAGAGTCGGGTGTCGACCAGCCTACAAGGCCTAAGCGGGAAGAATGGAAGCGACGACTGGTTCGATGCTGGTACGAAGTACCCACTAATGTCTAAGATCAGATCGGTAGCTTCCGTGGAAAACGCTGTAATAGAACCTCCAGTTCCTGCTGGTACTATCGCGGCATTGGCTTTGATTCGCCCATCATAGGAATTCAGTGTGGAAACAGGAGGCTGAGCTTTTCCCGTCGGCCACAATGTTAAATACTGGAGCGTGCCCCTTGGAACGACTGTCGCGTTCAGGGAATAAGCTTGCGCAGCGGTCGGTACTCCACAAGGCCCAGATGCAATTGAGAAGTTATGGGGTACGCCTGCAGCCAAGGTGGAACCACCGCTACTGCCTTGGGGG